>CANQNM010000100.1 GCA_947625265.1 uncultured Clostridia bacterium | reverse complement strand
TAAAAGGTGTGGACAATACCGCTTTTTTGTGATATACTCTTTCATGGTGGTTGAGTCCTTTCTGGAAGATTTGTTTGAGGTAAAACTATTCTATCAGAACTCAACCACTTTTTCTATACCTTTTTT
The DNA here is from genome assembly GCA_947625265.1 of uncultured Clostridia bacterium. Lineage (GTDB taxonomy): Bacteria > Bacillota > Clostridia > Oscillospirales > CAG-272 > UBA11512. The sequence goes on along the minus strand of CANQNM010000100.1, from coordinate 6,519 downwards.
CCTTTCAGTCTCACATCAATTGTAACACTACATGGGCATGGATTGCAGGTATACAGTACCGGGACCTGTAAGTACCGTGTTGAAAAACCCCTCACCGCCGAACAGTTTGTTTTTTATGCCCGACACAGTCTGAATATTCATTTTCACGCTGGACGTCATGGCCGCAAGGTACCCTGTATCAACGATCAACTGCTGATCAGGTTCCAAATCATAACGCTTGCAATAACCATCAATCTCTACGAAAGCAACGCCGTTTCCTGAAAGTTTTTGCATGATAAACCCTTCTCCGCCAAAGAATCCTACGCCCAATTTTTTCTGAAAATGCACCGAGAGCTGTACGCCGGCTTCGGAAGCGAGGAAGGCCGATTTTTGAGTGATGATCTCGCTGTCCGGAGAAATGGTGAAGGGCAAGATTGTTCCGGGAAAACTAGATGCGAAAGCAATCAGTCCCTCGCCGCCTTCCGCCGTATAGATATTTTGAAAAATGTGTTCTCCTGAAAACATACGCCCCATCGCTTTGCCGAAACCGCCTGCGCTAGTCTGCATTTTCATGTTTGGAGACATCCAACTCATCGAACCTCTTTCGGTGATCAGCGATTCTCCTGCGTCCACATGGCAGATCACCACCGGTAAAGGTTCCCCAACGATTTGATATTTCATAAAAAACTCCTTTCTGCCGCAAAGCAGAGTTTGACGTTCCCCTTTATGCGGCAACAAAATAAACATAAAAATATTTTCAATGGTCAAAATTCCACGCATTCACAAAAATAAAATGTATCAAACAGGCAGGGCCTCTTTCAAGGTTCTTTAAAATTCTTTTTCAAGCAGCGCTTTCTTTCGTATTTTTTTCTTGTTTCCCGTCTTTTCTACGTCCTGTCCCATGGATGTTTATTTTTCAGTTGTTCATGGAGCAGCACATAACTTTTGTGCCTGGATACGGGAATATCCCCGCTTCGTACCTTTTCAATCACGGCGCAACCCTCATCCCGGCAGTGCGTGCAACCAGTGTACCTGCATTTTCCCAAGCATTCCCTAAATTCTCTGAAATTATAAGGCAGGTCTTCGAGATCAAAAAAGTCAAAGTTTTCAAAATCAAGAAGAGAAAAGCCCGGTGTATCCGCAATGTATCCGGTTCCTTTTCCCAAAAGAGCACCGCAACCGAAAAGATCCACTGTTCGCGTCGTATGTTTCCCCCGTCCCAATCGCTCGCTCACCGCACCGGTTTTTCTGGAAAGTTTGGGAAACAGGGCGTTGAGCAATGTAGATTTACCCACACCAGACGCGCCCGTAAACACCGAAATTCCGTCCGCGCACCTTTCTTTCATATAATCTCTGAGTCCCTCCAGATTTTCGCCCAGAACCGAAGAGATCACAAAGACTTTGTAGCCAACTTTTTCGTAAATCATTTGTAAATCATGTGCACTTTGGGGAGAAAGGTCTGACTTTGTGACAACAATCACAGGCAATATTCCCGCGTGCTCCGCAATGGCGGTCAGTTTATCCATATTTTCAAGCACCGGTTCAGGCGAAGCGGCTGAGGCTGCTATAAAAAGAAAATCCACATTGGCAAGAGCGGGGCGAATTAAAAAATTTTTGCGCTCAAAAATTTCTTTTACACTGAGGTTCCCCTTTTCATCTTCTTCCACTTTCACCAAATCTCCCACAAGCAATCGAATCTTGTCATATCGGAATTTTCCCCGCGGTTTGCAGGTCCTTCGCTCGCCGTTTCCGACGTCAACCGCGTACAGTCCTCCCTCTGAAGAAACCACTCTACCGGTGCGTAAAAAAGACATATTTTCCCTCCCCTATTCACTGCGCTCATATTATATATGTTTTTTTTGCCGAAATCAAGAAGAAATTTTGTAGATTTAACCGAATATTCTAGAAAACCGAATATTCTAGAAAACCGAATATTCTAGAAAACCGAATATTCAAAAAACTAAATATTCTAGAAAAGCGCGCGCATTTCAGAACTATGTGAACCAGTCGGTAAAGTTTTCATGGCGCTTTGCCGTGTATTTTTCCGTTAAACCTTGAAATTTTTTGTGGAATCTGCTAAACTGTTGCCACACCGCTTAAAGGAAAGGAATGTATGCGGATATGGAACAACTGCATGAACTGTTTACAAAAATTCTTGATAGCGGAGGGCTTCAAAAAATCGTTTTCAGCAAGCCGAAAGATCAGACGGTAAAAAGAACCGAAGGACGCGTTATCATCCTAAAAGGAGAAAAGGTTCTCCAATTTGAAACATTTTATGCGAACGGAAAGGTAAATCATCAGAACGTCCCCATGTCAGAGGCGGAAAATGAACTGGAAAAACTCACCGCGCAGTTCGGACAGATCAACATATTCACCACCGGCGGGCCGTGTGAGATCCTCATTTCGTCTAAGGGAAAATGCAGGATTTTAAACCGCATCAGTAAGACTATGATTCCAGCCGAGGCCGAAAATAACGACAGGAAGCGTCACTATATCCTTGACCCCAAAGTCGCTGCCCCCTTTTTCTTCAAATTGGGAGTCTGCTCTGAAAAAGGGGAAATTTTTGATAAAAAACGCTCAAAATTTCGGCAGATCAACCGCTTCATCGAAATTCTGAACGACTGTTATTCATCCCTTCCTGAAACCGGACAACTGGTAGTCGGCGATCTATGCTGCGGGAAAAGTTATCTGACTTTCGCCGCATACTATTTCCTGACAGAAGTCAAAAAGCGGGATGTCAAAATGTACGGTGTGGACTTAAAAAGCGATGTGATCTCTTTTTGCAGAGAAACGGCAAGAGAACTGGGATTCTGCGGAATGGAATTTTTCTGTGCCAACATTCTGGAATTTGATTTCCCGAAAACTCCACATCTGGTGCTCTCGCTGCACGCCTGCGACATCGCCACCGACATCGTGCTCTACACTGCCGTGCGTTCCAGTGCGAAAGTCATTCTCTCCACTCCCTGCTGTCAGCATGAAATGGCAAATCAATTGCAGTGTGAACAACTTCATTTTGTGAAGGAACACTCCTTGCTGCTCCAAAAAATGTGCGATGCGTTTACAGACGCCCTTCGCTGCAAAAGACTGGAGGCAGAGGGATACAAAGTCATCACGCTTGAACTTATCGACCCGGAAGAGACGCCGAAAAATATCATGATCAAAGCAATTAAAACTGACAGCACCCCTGAAAAGCGGGACAAAGCTCTGGAAGAATACAGAGAAGCGTTGGAATTTCTTAAAGTTCACCCGTTTTTAGACAAACTCTTCGCACATGAACATCGAAAATCCTGATTACCGCCTATTTGACTGTTTTCAGAATTTTCTTTCTTTGATCTGTAAAAAGTTCTGAAAACTTGAAGCGCACAAAATCGCCGAAACACAAAAAAAGGAGAGCATAACATGCCTTATTTGTTCACACCGCAAGAGGTGAAAGCAATGGAAAAGGAAAGAATCGACAAAGGCGACACTGAAAGAGACATGATCCACCGCGCTTCAATGGCTCTTTGCGGTTGGATTCTTCCCTACATTCATTCTTGTCACGCGCCGAAGGTACTGGTTGTCTGTGGCAGCGGGAACAACGGTGCTGATGGTTTCGCTCTTTCACGACTTTTAATGGAAGAACAAATTCCCACAGATGTTCTTGAGGTTCACACGGGCACACAAACAGAGGAAAACATGTATTTTTCAACCGACGTCCCGACCCTTTCAACAGTTCCGCAATTTAAGGAATATCCCGTCATTGTGGATGCGATATATGGCAGCGGATTTCATGGAAAAGCACCGGAAAACATTGAAAATCTTTTTGATGAAATCAACCGTTCGGGACAAACCGTCTTCAGTGTGGATCTTCCCAGCGGCGTAAACGGGGCAACCGGTCAGGTCGAAGGAAAATCTATCATCGCTTCTCAAACCATGAATCTTTCCGCGCTTAAACCCGGAGCATTTGTTTTTCCCGGCGCAAATTTCTGCGGGAAGATCTCTCTGGGCGCAGATATTTCCCAGTCCTATACCTCAAATATATGCGCCGTGGACGGTTTTAAACTTTCCAAAAGGACAAGAAGATCCAACAAGGGCACGTACGGTACGGTTTGCATTGTAGCTGGCTGTAAGAATATGGCGGGTGCCGCGTATTTTGCGGCAAAATCCGCCTATCTCTGTGGCGCGGGACTTGTAAAAATCGTCACCGAGGAATGCAACCGCCAGATTCTTCAGATGCTTTTACCGGAAGCAGTGCTCTTTACCTATGACGGACAAACGCCGGTAAATGAAATTCTTTGTGAGATTTCCTCCTGCACTTCCGCAGTTGTAGGGCCGGGTCTGGGAAAAGGAGAAAAACAAAAAGAATTGGTTTTTAAAATTCTTCAATCCTGTTCCCTGCCGCTGGTTCTTGACGCCGATGGACTGAATCTGACGGCAGGAACCAATCTCTTAGAGCACTACAAAGGATCCGCTGTAATCACGCCGCATCCGGGGGAAGCAGCCAGAATTATGGAAATGACGGTTTCAGAAATTCTCTCCTCTCCCATTGATTGCCTGAAAAAAATGTGCGAAAAATTCCCCTGCACTGTGCTTTTAAAGGATGCTCATACACTGATTGGAAAGGGAGATAAAATCTATGTCAATCTTTCGGGCAACGACGGCATGGCGACAGGAGGTTGCGGCGATGTACTCTCAGGCATGATCGGCGCGCTGCTTCCAAACTTTGAAGATTCCGCAATGGCCGCCACAACAGCTGCGTTTATCCACGGATGCGCGGGTGACCAAGCCGCAAAAAAACACGGAAAACGATCTATGCTTGCCACTCATGTGTTAGAATGCATAGAGGATGTGTTACGGGAAGAATAGAACGCCTAGAAAATATGGGAACAAAATATCTGTACAACAGACATACGAATATAAAAACAGCGGTATGCTTTCCAAAAATCTGAGTTTTGAAGAAGCATACCGCTCTTTTTTAAGACACTCCTGCACAAATCGTGACAAAACCTTAACAGCATATCTGTTTTCGGCTTTTCCGTCAGACTTCATAAGTTTCCCAGACGGTCATAAAGTTATCGACCGTTCGTAGTATTTAACAAAAAATCTGACGGCGCCACCGCAGTGTCAGATTTTTGCGGCGGCGCCTTAAATTTTGTATTTTTTCAATTATGAAACCGATGCGGAATTGGTTTTTGAAATTTCAATGGAAAGAATGTAATTGTCAATCGTGTCGTATTCAAGCACAACGCAAAGTCCTTCTATTTCATTTTCATACGTGAGAACCGCGATTGTTCTTTCCTGTCCAAATTCTGTCTCCGTGCGTTTGGAATATTCGCTTGGCGTACCCAAATTGTCCTGCATCGAAACATCAAACTCCGACATGTCAAAAGTGACGCCCGCAAAACTCGCCGTGTCGCTATCTTCCTGCGACACCGGGGATTTTCCCTTATATTCCATTTTTAGATATCCGTCGCCCATAGTGATTTCCACATTTCCGTTTGTGAAATATCCAATATCTCCCACAGTGTAAAAAGCATAGGACGGATTTTCAAGCGTGACCTGCGTAAAAAACGATACAAAATCGTTCATATAATCTGCAAGAAAAATCTGACTGGCGCCCACACGGATTAACCGATTTGCAAGAGCCTTATTCCTTTTTCCGTCAGCTGTCAGTTCCCGACGCACCAACTGCCCGATTGCTCCGTCAATGGCACTTACCGCCTGCGCGACCTGTTCTTTTGTAATGCCGGAGGAAGTTGCAACCGTGATCCCCGAAGAAATTGCTTTCATAAATGCGGCGTAACTCTCTTCGGTATAGTGGCTGCTCTGCTGTGCGTAAATATCCAAAAAGTCGATTCTGTCAAGAAGTTCCGAAAGATCGACCAAAGCGGCAACTGCGTCGTTCAGTTCTTTGATCAGTTCCGAGACGTCTTCCGCTGAAACATCACCTGTGGCAATGGCCTCTTTTGCGCTGTTTACCGCTGTCATGATGCCGCTGTAACTGTCGGAAGAATACCTTGCTTCGGGCGTCCTGCCCGAGGCGTCAATCTGAAGATATTTGTTTTCGACACGCGTACAAACGACCAACAGTTCGGTGGTATCCGCTTTGTATACAAGTCCGGCAATGGCCTGATTGAGTAGATTTTCAGCCAAAAGCAAATCATTTTTTGAGGTAGTTCCCGACTGTATAAGTTTCAAAGCATTGGTATATGCCTCCTCGTATACCGCATAGGAGGAAGTGGTGTAATCGGCCTCGGAGATATGCGTCTGCAAAAGGCGTTGTAAAGACAGACTGTCCGGAATACGAACCAATGCCTTGATCGCATTGTTCAACGATGTCACAGCAGAGTTAATCTCACTTTGTTTAGAGGAATCTACAGAATACACCTCCAGAGCCTTGTTATACGCCGCGAGATAGGTCTGATAACTTTCAGTCGTGTACATCGAGGGATCGATGCTTTCATGTGCTGCAATAGCCAATTTCAACTGAGAAAAATCGGCCGTGCGCACCAATGCATGCTTTGCTTTTTTAAGGTTGTCAATAGCCTTGTCAATCTCAAG
>CANQNM010000099.1 GCA_947625265.1 uncultured Clostridia bacterium | reverse complement strand
AAACTATTCTATCAGAACTCAACCACTTTTTCTATACCTTTTTTCCTTTCAGTCTCACATCAATTGTAACACTACATTTTTCATCTTCGGTTTTTTTCGATTTTCTCTTGTTTTCTTTGTTGCTTTATGATACCATGTCTGGGAATGGAGGGAGAGAATTGAAACCCGATGCGCTGACAACCGTTCTTAAAACCTTTTTTGACGAGGAACAAATCACTCTTTTCGGTGTTCTGCCCCTGACGGAATGTCCGGTGATACGGCAGGATCTTCTTGCGCGATCACTGCCCGGGGCGCAAACAGTAATTCTCTATGCCGTCCCGTATTTTACAACCGAAAATTTCCGGAGAAACGTCTCCCTGTACGCTCTCGCTCCCGATTACCATATATACATGAGCGATTTGGGAAAACGGCTGCGCGCTCTCCTGTCTTCCGCCTGTCCAGGCGCTTCTTTCGCTTCTTTTGCAGACCATTCCCCTATCAACGAACGGATTTCAGCGGCAAAGGCGGGACTTGGAGTGCTGGGCGACAATTTTCTGCTGATCACCCGCGAGTACGGTTCCTATATTTTTATCGGAGAATTGCTTACCGATCTGCCCCCTGAAAAATTGGGCGCGCAAGAACCGGTCGTTCCGGGAGAATGTCTGCACTGCGGACAGTGCAAAAACGCCTGTCCCTGCCATTTTGAAAACTGTGCCTCCGGAATCGGGCAAAAAAAGGGCGAACTGACTCCCGAGGAGGAAGACCTCGTTCTCAAAACCGGCCTTGTGTGGGGATGCGATCTCTGTCAAACTTCCTGCCCCCTGAACCGTGATGTCAAAAAAACACCGATCGCTTTTTTTCAACAGGATCTCCTTTTCTCTCTTGATAAGAAAATTATAGAAAATATGGGGAACGAATCTTTTAGAAAACGTGCGTACGCTTGGCGTGGAAGGAAAACGGTTCTCCGCAATATCGAACTGTTCGAAAAAAAAGGGAGACACTGATTGGCGGGCAGAAAACCCGAACGTCCATATGTTTCCTATCGTAAAATTTTTAAAAGAACTCCTATTCCTCCGGATTTAAAACGAATCGCGCCGGTAGAAACGCCATTGGAGCGTCTTCCCTACCCCACGAAGAAACTTTCAACTTTATGCCCTATGCCGCATCACCGTCGTTCGGTAAACGACCGCCGTAAGAACCTAAAAGGAGAAAAATCCATGATCATTAAGGGAATTCAAAAAACATCTATGGTGGATTATCCGGGACTGCTCTGCGCCACCCTTTTCACACCCGGATGTAACCTTCGCTGCCCGTTCTGTCATAACGCATCGCTGGTGCTCCCGGACAATACCGGAGAAAATACAGGAATCGATGAAGACGAATTGCTGTATTTTCTTCAACAGCGCCGCGGAAAGTTGGACGCCGTGTGTATCTCCGGAGGGGAACCCCTCCTGCAGTCAGGGATTCTTCCCTTTCTGCAAAAGATCAAAACCCTCGGATATAAAATCAAACTGGACACAAACGGGTTCTTCCCCTTGCCGTTAAGTTTCCTTCTGGCATCTGGTGCTCTCGATTATGTGGCGATGGATATTAAAAACGGTCCTTCGGACTACGCACGCACGGCGGGGCTGCAAACCTTGGATCTTGCGCCCGTTCGTGCAAGCATCGAACTTCTGAAAAATGCGGACATTCCCTATGAATTTCGCACCACCGTTTCAAAAACCTTTCACACCGAAAAATCCTTAAAGGAGGCGGGAGAGATGATCAAAGGAGCAAAGCGCTGGTATCTTCAGGCTTTCAAGGATTCCGGACACCTTTTGGGAAAGGGGATTACGGCGTATACAAAGCAGGAACTGGAAAATTTTTGCAGCGCCTTGGGGGAATATGCCGAAACTGTGGAACTTCGCGGGGTGTAACCACAATATATTGTGGTTTCCCTCAAAAAAAAATCAAAATATTGTGTTTTTCCTATTGACAAGCAATTAGACTTCTGCTATAATACACCTGCTTCTGAAACCCAAAATTTAAAAACATAAAAACAAAAAAAGAAAGACGAATTCAACCGACGGAGGATAAAAATGTATCAGGTAGTTAAACGAGACGGAAAGATCACAAACTTCGATATTACCAAAATCACCGCCGCCATAAAGAAGGCATTTGAGGCGATGGACAAAAATTTCAACGATGACGTCATAGACTTTCTCGCTCTGAAGGTCACGGCCGATTTTTCTTCGAAAATCAAGGATGAAAAGATCCAGGTGGAAGACATTCAGGACAGCGTGGAAAGCGTTCTGAGCCGCGCAGGATACGAGGATGTAGCGAAAGCCTATATTCTGTACAGAAAACAGCGTGAAAAAATCCGCAACATGAAATCCACCATTTTGGACTATAAGGAAATCGTCGATTCCTATGTCAAAAACATCGATTGGAGAGTGAAAGAAAACTCTACCGTCACCTATTCGGTGGGCGGACTGATTCTCTCCAACTCGGGCGCAATCACCGCCAATTACTGGCTTTCAGAGATTTACGACGAGGAGATTTCCAATGCACACAGGAACGCCGACATTCATCTGCATGATCTGAGCATGCTCACCGGATACTGTGCGGGATGGTCGCTGCGGCAACTCATCAAAGAGGGATTGGGCGGCATTCCCGGCAAAATCACCTCTGCTCCCGCCAGCCACCTTTCTACGCTCTGCAATCAGATGGTGAACTTTTTGGGAATCATGCAGAACGAATGGGCGGGCGCGCAGGCCTTCTCCTCCTTCGACACCTACCTTGCACCCTTTGTCAAAGCGGACAACTTGACCCAAAAAGAGGTCAAACAGTGCATCCAATCCTTCGTTTACGGTGTGAACACACCTTCCCGTTGGGGTACGCAGGCACCCTTTTCCAACATCACCTTAGACTGGGTGGTTCCTGCGGATTTGAAGGATCAGAAAGCCATCGTCGGCGGAAAAGAGATGGATTTCACCTACGGCGACTGCAAAAAAGAGATGGATATGGTAAACAAAGCCTTCATCGAAATCATGATCGAGGGTGACGCTAACGGCAGAGGATTCCAGTATCCCATTCCCACGTATTCCATCACCAAAGACTTCGACTGGTCGGAAACAGAAAACAACAAACTGCTTTTTGAGATGACCGCGAAATACGGAACTCCTTATTTTTCCAATTATATCAACTCAGATATGGAACCCTCCGACGTGCGCTCCATGTGTTGCAGGCTGCGTTTGGATCTGCGGGAACTGCGCAAGAAATCCGGCGGATTCTTCGGTTCCGGTGAATCCACCGGTTCCATCGGCGTAGTCACCATCAACATGCCCAGAATTGCCTATCTTTCCAAAACTCCCGAGGAATTTTACAGAAAACTGGACAAAATGATGGATCTGTCGGCGAGATCTTTAAAGATCAAAAGAACCATCGTCACAAAACTTCTGAACGAAGGGCTGTATCCGTACACCAAACGGTATTTGGGAACCTTTGACAACCATTTCTCCACCATAGGGCTTGTGGGCATGAACGAGGCGTGCCTGAACGCCGCGTGGCTGCGCAAGGATCTGACGCATGAGGAGGCACAGACATTTACCAAGGATGTGCTCAATCACATGAGAGAACGGCTTTCAGACTATCAGGAACTGTACGGAGATCTCTACAACCTGGAGGCGACCCCCGCGGAATCCACCTCCTACAGACTCGCGAAACACGACGTGGAACGCTACCCTGACATTATTACAGCGGCGAAATCCTGCGACGATACTCCCTACTACACCAACTCTTCGCACCTGCCGGTGTACTTTACAAGCGACATCTTCGATGCTCTGGACATTCAGGATGAACTGCAGACCCTGTACACCTCCGGAACGGTCTTCCACGCGTTCTTAGGCGAAAAACTGAGTGATTGGAAGGCAGCGGCAAACCTTGTGAAAAAAATCGCCGAAAACTACAGACTCCCCTATTACACGCTTTCGCCCACCTATTCGGTGTGCAGCGAACACGGATACCTGGTAGGAGAACAGTTTGTCTGCCCGATCTGCGGCAAGAAAGCCGAGGTATATTCACGGATCACCGGATACTACCGGCCTGTTCAGAACTGGAACGCGGGCAAAACGCAGGAGTTCAAGGATCGGCAGGAATATGTAATAGAGACCTCCATTCTAAAACACGGGGCGCCGACAGGCAAAGCGGTATCGGTAAAGGAAAAAAATTCCTTTGAAATTTCCGACGAAGCGGCAAACGACGCGCGCACCATCCTGTTCACCACCCCCACCTGCCCCAACTGCAAGGTGGCCGTGCCGATGCTTGAGAAAGCGGGCGTCGCATTTGAAAAAATCCACGCCAACGAAAACGCCGGACTAGCAAAATCCTTCGGCATTCTGCAAGCTCCCACGCTTGTGATCACCGACGGTAAGGACTACAAAAAGTTCGCGGGCGTCGGCGAAATCAAGGGATATATCAATTCCCTGAAGCAGGCGGAACAGCAAAACGAAGAAATGGCCAAATAACGAAACGAAAGAACCGAAAAGCCGAAGATCCCCAGACCTTCGGCTTTTCTTGGAAATCTCATGTATGACATTTTGATCGTCGGCGCAGGCCCGGCAGGGCTTACCGCCGCCATTTACGCAAGGCGAGCGGGCAAAAGTGTGCTGATTCTCGAAAAAGGAACGCTTGGCGGGCAGATGACATTCTCCCCGAAAATAGAAAACTACCCCGGCTTTTCCGAACTTTCCGGCTTGGAACTGTCGGACAAGATGGCCGATCAGGCATTGGCTCTGGGTGCGGAGATCGAAATCGACACCGTGCGGTCTTTGGAAATTCTAAATGACCGCAAAATTCTCCACTGCGAGGGAGGGGATTTTCAGGGAAAGGCGGTGATCATCTCTACCGGCGCCAAACACCGAATGCTGAGCGTACCGGGGGAAGCGGAGTTGGTCGGCAAAGGAATTTCCTTTTGCGCCGTGTGCGATGGAGCGTTTTTTGAAAAAAAAGAGGTTTTGGTCATAGGGGGTGGAAACTCCGCTTTACAGGAAGCAGAACTGTTGTCCCGTACTTGTTCCAAGGTAACGGTGATCCAAAATCTTTCCGTCTTTACCGGAGAGAAAAGACTTCAAGAACTTCTCTTGCGCAAAGCAAATGTAGAATGCGTCTTTTCCGCCACGGTTTGCTCCTTTAAAAAAGAGGGAGAGCGCATCGAAGTAGAAATCTCAGTCGCCGGAAACACAAAAAAACTGTATGCCGAGGGCGTTTTCGTTGCAGTGGGCCTGTCGCCTGACAACACGCCCTTTGAAGGGTGCGTCACTCTGAAAAACGGTTACGTGCTGTCAAACGAAACCTGCCAAACCAACTGTCCCGGTGTTTTTACAGCGGGAGACTGCCGTACCAAAAGTGTGCGGCAGATTACCACCGCCGTTTCAGACGGCGCCGTCGCTGCGCTGGCAGCCTGTGAGTACGTGGAAAACGCTTAAAGAGCGGAAACAAAAAATTTCAAACGCCAAAGAATGCGACGCGGCCAAAAGCGCCGGAACTGTTTGATAAAGATCGAAAAAGCGGGTCTTTGTACAGAGTGCAGGAAATCTCTCTGTCCGAAGTCCCCTTTTTGTTTATATTTTTTTACCCGTTTCCCTTGCAATTTTTTAAGAAAGAGCGTATAATGTTCCCGCCTACAGAGTAGGCGTTCATGCGTACAGTGTCGGAAGGACGGGGAGTTGTCTTCCGAACGAAGAAAAGCGCCGTCATATCGGATCGGAGCCTTTCGCGGTATGAACGCCGCATCCCGCTGAAAAAATACAAAGGATTCTCATCCTGACGGTTGTCGGGATCCGCGCAATCCTCTTTTCCGCAGGATTCTGTGAGGAAAGGAGGATTTTTTGTATGAAAAAACAATCGGTCAATCTCTGCCTCTACCCCCACCCCTTTTCCAGAGCCTATCTGAAACAGGCGGCCTCGGAATGTATCCGTTTGCGCAGTTTGACGGTAGCAGCGCTTCTCTGCGCCTTGGCCATCGCCCTTGAGAAATTTCAGATTCCTTTGGCAGCCTCACTCTACGTCTCAATGTCCTTTCTCGTGATCGCCCTATGCTCCATGCTGACGGGACCTCTTCTTGCCATTCCGTGCGGCGTCATTGTCGATCTTGTGGGCGTCATAAATTCCGGATACGCCTTCTTTTTCGGCTATACACTAACCGCCGTGCTCACAGCCGTGATTTACGCCCTCTTTCTCTACCGTGCGCGCCTATCCTTTCTCCGATTGCTGCTCATGAAGGGATGCGTCAACCTCTTTGTAAATACTCTTCTGGGCTCACTTTGGCGGGTAATATTTTACCATGGCATGTCCTATGCCGGATACGCTCTGCTGTCAGGCATCAAAAATATCATTTTTCTCCCTTTGGAAGTGTTCCTGCTCTGCCTGCTTTTCAAGGCGATGGACAAACCGCTCAGACAACTTCGCTTCTTACCGCCCGACGGAAAATTCACCTATCGCAAAAAGGATATTGTGCTGCTTTCTGTGGGCGCCCTTGCGGCCGTTGCCCTGATCATTCCTTTCGCAATCTTTTATCAGGATATCGATTCGTTTTTCAGGAATCTTTTTTAAGGCTTCACCGCATAATTATTGTCGCGCAGATGCGCAGTCAGATTTTTCGTCAGACGAAGCCAAAAGCGGAGGGAATACTTTGTGTATTGCCGAGCATTTTGGCAAAGTATGGCGGAAAATATGCAAGCAGACGTGCG
>CANQNM010000098.1 GCA_947625265.1 uncultured Clostridia bacterium | reverse complement strand
GCGCAAACATCTATACCCTGCCAGAAAAGATGGGAAGGATCAAGGTTTGCGCCAATGGTCGGTCCCACTGCCTCCCGCAGTTTCAAAAGAGTCGGCGGGTTGTACACCATAAATCCGGGATGCATCTCAAAAGCGATATGTTCCACGCCGTGCGCGTTGCAAAACGCCGCTTTTTCTTTCCAATAAGGAATCAGAACTTCTTCCCACTGCCACTTCAGAATTTTTTTGTAGTCGTTGGGCCATGTGCAGGTGACCCAGTTGGGATATTTGGACTGAGGGCAATCCCCCGGGCATCCAGAGAACGCCACAAGAGTCTTCACCTGAAGTTTTTCCGCCAACAGTACGGCGGCATCGAAATCACTTTCAAAGCGTTCGGCAACCGATTTGTCCGGGTGCAGCGGATTGCCGTGGCACGCCAGCGCCGGAAGATCCATACGGTATTTGCCCAGAAGTCTTTTCAATTCTTCGATTTTTTCGGGATGCTCGAGAAAATCCGCCGCGTCGCAGTGAGCCTTTCCGGGATATCCCCCGCAGCCCAATTCCAAACTCTGCACGCCGATAGAGGACAAATACTCGATCATCTGCTCAAGGGTCATTCCGCCCAACACCGGAGACATCACGCCAAGTTTCATACATATATCCTCCCTTTTTCTGTTTTTTGTTTCTATTCTCTTTCCTTATGCCATTTTTTCGGAGAGTTGTCCGCCCCCCAGAATGTGAAAATGCAGATGCGGGACGCTCTGACAGGCGTCCGGGCCGACGTTAGAGATCACCCTGTATCCCTTGCTCAGGCCCTGCTGCTTTGCAATTTTCGGGATACACTCAAAAATGTGCGCCACCGTCCCCGCGTTTTCTTTGCTGATCGCGTCCACGCTTGGCACGTGCGCCTTGGGGACGACCAGAAGGTGCACAGGCGCCTGAGGGGCGATGTCGCGAAAACAAAGAATTTTCTCATCCTCATACACTTTGACGGAGGGAATCTCCCCCTTGATGATTTTGCAGAACAGACAATCCATACCTTTCTCCTTTCAAAATAAGGCGACGGACATTCGTCCTTCGGATGACCGCGCGGACAGCCTTTCTTTATTTGGGATTCTCCGAACCCCCTCTTTTCAACTCCCGGAAAGGGACCGTTTGAAACTGTCTTCTAAACCGGGATCCGGGCAGTCACGGCCGGTAAACAAACATCCTCCTGTGCATTTTACCATATTTTTTTCCCTTTTGCAACCGAGTTTTCACGGTTTTCACACCGCTTTCGAATTTGTTTGAAGCAAGTGCCGCCGTTCTGCCGCGTTTCCGCCGGAACCAACGCAAAATTTTACCGACAGACGGTTTACAGGCAAAGAGGCAGCCGCTCCTGACGAAAGGTTTCTCTTCCGGTCAGTTTTGCATATAGATCTGCTGTTTCCCGACAAGGGGATAACTGACGGGTTCCGAAGCGTCCAGATTCTCCCGGCGCATATCCACTCCAGTGATTCGGCTGTTTTCGTAGGTGGTGTAGTAGTAGATTCCCCGGTCGGTGTTGCAGCAGGAGGAGTAAATGGTATATTCCCATCCGTCCTTCACTTTGCAGCATCCCCGCTGTTGGGCTACCGAGGCGAGAATATGGAAGAACTGACCGACGCTCTCCTCCTCCGAATCTCCGGAAAGGGAATTCATCCGCGTAAAGGCGGCTTTTATGAAACGGGAGGCAGAGGAAAGATCCCCCGGCAGACCAAGACCGCCCATGCCGCGGCTGTAAGGCGCAAGGACAAGATCCTTTGAAAACCGGTTTTCCGGGTCGTCCGGCGAGAGTCCCATATAGTTTGAGAGATTGGTCAGATGGTAATCAAACGTGGGGTTGTTGGTCATAACGCCTACGGGATTGTCGTAGAGCCGTACTCCCTCCTTCAGCGGCTCCAAAACAAAACTCTGCTCCCGGTCGGAAATCATCCAGTGCAGAGGAGACGCCGGAAGGGCGGCGCTGAAATCCTCCCCCAAAAGATTTAAACGCGCACATTTTTCATACGCCTCTTTCGCGGTGGCGCACTGCCCCAGAATCCAAGGGATCAGTTCAAAGGGGGCGACATTGTCCCTGTTTGGATCTTCGGGTTTATAGACGGCGTTGCCGGGGAAATTGAGTCCCGCCGCACTCAGTCCTTTCTCGTTGGTGGCGTCGTAGTACAGAGGATATCCTTCCTGTACGAAAGCCATCCCGATCATGGCGTAGTGTCGCCTCATCTCTCCCATCCGGCGAAACAGAAAGGGATAATTCCTTGGCGTGACCGTAACAGTTTGACAGTAGGCAAATTCGTAATCAAGATTTCGGCCGAAATAATGGTCTTTTGTTTTGTAAGTAACCGCCGTACACATGGCTGTTCCTCCCTGTTTATATGTTGTGAGCGCAGTGAACCGATGCGCACACGGAAATCTTCCGGTCCAAGACCGAAGCCGACTCTCTTTTTTGCCCTCCGGCTCCCGCCTTTTTGAGTATACCACAAAAGCGGGTGAAAAACAAGATCTTCCTCAGTTCAAAACTTCCATGAATGTATATTGTCCATGATGCAAAACCGGAACTTTCAAAAGGAAAGATTCTTGCGGGGGCAAAGGCAACTGCCCCGCTGCCGTTAACTGTGAACCCGGCCGCGAACCTCACACGTTGAAGAGCAATTCGCTGTAGGTCGGGAAGGGCCAAAGTTCTCTGGGAGTGACCTTTTCCGCTTCGTCCGCAATCCCGCGCAAACATTCCATTGCCGGAAGCAATTCATCCCGGCAGAAGAAGGAGGCCTGTTCGGGATCGCTCATCTTCTTCAGCGCGCTGTGTTTCTCGCTCAGCGCCTCGGTCGCCCTGTAAAGACTGTCCCCCAATTCCACCGCTTTGGCTGCCGCTTTCTTCAGCGCAACTGGGGAATATCCGCAGGAGGCAATCGAGGAAAGCTGCGCGCAAATAGCAGAGGCGTGCCTGTTGAGCGCCGGAATCAGCAATTTGTTCGCCATATCAATCATGGTCAGCGCTTCAATGGAAATCACTTTGTTGTAGTTCTCCTGCATGATCTCGCAGCGGGAGCGAAGTTCAGCCTCTGAAAAAATCCCGATTTTGGAGAAAAGCGCCATATTCTTTTCCTGCACCAGAAGAGGAATAGCGTCCGCGGAAGTTTTCAGATTGTACAGCCCCCTCTTCTCCGCTTCCGCCACCCATTCAGGGGAGTAGTTGTTTCCGTTGAAAATGATGCGCTTGTGGTCCCTGTAGGCGTCCCGCACAATGCGCCGCGCTGCGGCGACCACCTCTTTTTTTCCCTCCAACCGGTCGGCAAAGCCCGAGAGCACCTCGGCAAGGGCGGTATTGAGCACCATATTGGCGTCGGAAATCGACTGCGCCGATCCCGGCATTCTGAACTCAAACTTGTTTCCGGTGAACGCAAAGGGGGAGGTGCGGTTTCGGTCGGTGGTGTCTTTTTTAAAATCGGGGAGAACATGCACGCCGGTTTGCATGTGCGCCTTTTTCGCTCCCGTATATTTCTTTCCGGTTTCCACGCACTCAAGAATACCGGTGAGTTCGTCTCCCAGATAAACCGAGACAATGGCGGGCGGCGCCTCGTCCCCGCCCAAACGGTGGTCGTTGGAAGCGGAAGCAACGGTGATGCGCAGAAGATCCTGATAGTCGTCCACAGCCGTGATCACCGCCGCTAAGAACAGCAAAAAGACCGTGTTGTTGTAGGGATCGTCTCCCGGTTTGAAGAGATTGACGCCGGTGTTGGTTTCAATGGACCAGTTGTTGTGTTTTCCCGAGCCGTTGACGCCCTTAAAGGGCTTCTCATGCAGCAGACAGACAAGCCCATGCCGCTCCGCCACCTTCTTCATGATCTCCATGGTCAACTGATTTTGATCCGCCGCGTTGTTTGTAAGAGTGAACACCGGGGCAAGTTCATGTTGGGAAGGCGCGACCTCGTTGTGCTCCGTGTTGGCGTAGATGCCCAGTTTCCACAGTTCGTCGTTGAGTTCCTCCATATACGCCTTGACACGGGGTTTGATAACGCCGAAATAGTGGTCTTCCAATTCCTGTCCTTTGGGTGCGGGAGCGCCGAAAAGGGTTCTGCCGCAGAGTCTCAGATCCTCCCGTTTCGCCCAGGTGTCCCTGTCCACAAGAAAATACTCCTGCTCCGCGCCCACGCTTGCGGTAACCCTGGTTACATCCTCCTGCCCAAGCAGCCGTAAAACTCTTGTGGCCTGAGCGGAAAGCGCTTCCAAAGAGCGCAGCAGCGGAGTTTTTTTATCAAGCATCTCTCCGCCATAGGAGCAAAAAGCGGTGGGGATGCAAAGGGTTTTGTCCTTGATGAAGGCATAGGAGGTAGGGTCCCATGCGGTATATCCTCTTGCCTCAAAGGTTGCGCGCAGACCGCCCGAGGGGAAGGAGGAAGCGTCGGGTTCGCCTTTGATCAGGCGCTTGCCGGAGAACTCTTCAATGATCGAACCGTCCTTTTGAGGAGAAAGAAAACTGTCGTGTTTTTCGGCGGTAATTCCGGTCAGCGGCTGGAACCAATGGGTATAGTGGGTGGCTCCTTTTTCGATGGCCCAGACTTTCATGGCGTTGGCGACAGCGTTGGCCAGAGTGATATCCAAATCCTTTCCTTCGGAAATAGTCTGTTTTAAGGATTTGTAGATGTCCTTGGGAAGTCTGTCATGCATGGCGCTGTCGTTAAATACAAGTGTGCCAAAATTCTCTGTAAGTTTCCCCATTTTTTTAAATTCCTTTCACGGTACCTGCGCAAAAATGAAATAAAAATCAAAAAAATCATTTAAAAAAATTTGTTTTTTTGACTTTTAATCTCTTTTTTCTAAAAATCACGCTGAGTATATACCTGTTTTCGCACCTTGTCAAGGGGTTTTAAAAAAAATCAAGAAAAAAATACAAAAAAATCATGTAAAAGCAAAGAAAAAACCCCGCAAAAAATTTTTTAGGGAGTTTTTTCTCTTGATTTTTAAATTTTAAACGCTCTGATCGCGTTCTCTGTTGTTTTTTGAGCAATCTCCTCCACGCTCATTCCTTTGATTTGCGCAAGCCTTTCGGCTGTAAAAGGAAGATGGCCTGAGTGATTGAGTTTCCCTCTGTACGGAACAGGGGAAAGGTAAGGACAGTCGGTCTCCAGAAGCATCCTATCCGCCGAAACCAGTTTGGCTGTTTCCACGGTCTGCACCGCGTGTTTATAAGTCAGCACCCCTGAGAAAGAGATATATCGGTTGGGGTTTTTCAAATACTGTCTTGCCATTTCGGAAGAGCCGGAATAGGAGTGCAGAACCACCGTCACATCGGGAAATCGGCCCAGCAGGTCAAAGGTATCCCCATGCGCGTCCCGGTCATGCACCACAGCCGGCAGATTCAGTTCCCGCGCCAGTTCCAACTGTGCCGTGAAAAATTCCCTCTGAAGATCTTTCGGAGGGTTGTCCTCCCAGTGGTAGTCCAAACCGATCTCCCCAACGGCCACAATTTTCGGAAGGGAAAGCAATTTTTTCAGAGTTTGTATCGCCGCGGCAAGGCTCTCCTCCTTCGCGCAATTCTCCGGATGTACGCCCACGGCCCCGTAGCATCCCTTGAAACGGTTTGCAAGAGAGAGAACGGCGAGGCTGTCGTCGGTAGACGTGGCGGCGTTGAGCACGCAGCAAAGCGTCCCTTCAAAAAGCGAAGAGAGCAACGCGTCCGCACCGCCTTCAAGGCTTTCAAACTGTTCATCGAAATAGTGAGCGTGGGTATCAAAAAATTTCGGCACGGAATCTCCTCCTTTCCGCATTCATAGGCGTGAAACCATGAGCGTCAAAAACGGAACTTTTAAGGCACTGCCGCACAAATCCGATGACAAGACCTACCGTCGTACATTTTGTCCGGCAATGCAACCCGACGGTCGACGTGGTGACGGCGCCCGAGAGGTTTCAGATTGACGGTAAGACGCAGACCGATGGCCAAAGGGGCATGGGCCGCAATTTGCTCGGCAGAGTTTTAAAAGAAACCGGTCAACAGGGTCAACAGTTTTTTCAATTTTTCAGGGGGCGCAGTCTTTTTTCAAAAACGTTTCAAAAGAAGCGCGGGAAGCGCCTGAACGGACAGCGCGGAAGGTTCTGCGGGAACATCCCATTTTTCTTTTTTCCGTGTTCCGTTCGCCATTTTTTGTTCTTTTTATGCGTGACGACCGACTTGCTTGATCCCCGCCGCAAAACACCGGTTCCCTGTTTTACAGATCCAATTTCAGATCTCCCTCTTTGACAATGCCGATTCTGCGCATAAGCGTTCCCAGAAGAGCGCAGATCAGCGCCGGCAGGAGGAAGCACACCAGGATAAGTCCTACCCATTGCAGAACGCCCGCTTTTTGCCCCTCTCCGCCTGTCCAACCCAGAATCAACCCCACAGGTCCCAGCAGTCCACAGGTCCCCATGCCCGAAAAGATTCCTGCGCCGTACATCTGCATGTTGAAAACACAGGTTGCGAAAGGCCCGGTAATCGCCGAGGCGATGATGGGCGGAAGCCAGACAACAGGTTTTCGCACAATGTTGGGCATCTGAAGCATAGACGTACCCAACCCTTGAGACACCAATCCGCCGAAGCGGTTTTCTTTGAAGGACATCACGGCAAACCCCACCATTTGGGCGCAGCAGCCCGCGACCGCCGCGGCGCCCGCCAGCGCCAATCCCCTCTCGTTAGCGGCGGCGTTCAGTCCCGTAAGGGAGAGCGCGGCGCAAATGGCGGCGGAGGAAATGGGAAGTGTGAGCGCCATGCCCACCACCACCGACACAAGAACGCCCATGGCAAAGGGCGCCTGCTCCGTGGACCATCCGATGAGCGATTGGACATAGCCCACCAGTTTTCCAATAAGGGGAGCAACCAGAAAGGCCAGTCCCGCGCCTGAAAAAATCGTGACGAAGGGCGTGACCAAAATGTCCAC
>CANQNM010000097.1 GCA_947625265.1 uncultured Clostridia bacterium | reverse complement strand
GGAAAGCGGCGGTGATATATTTGATGTCCCCGTTGGGATACTCCAGACCGAGGATCAGCATGTGCTCCGCCATCCAGCCTTCTTTGCGGCCAAGGTAGGAGGCAATACGAAGGGCAAAGCACTTCTTGCCCAGCAACACGTTTCCTCCGTATGCGGAGTTCACAGACATAATGGTGTTGTCCTGCGGGAAATGCGTGATATATCTGTTGTCGGGATCGCAGTCAGCGACAGCGTGCAGACCCTTGATGTAGTCAGCAGAATCGCCTAGCGCGTCAATGACGTTCTTGCCCACTCTTGTCATAATCAGCATATTCAACACAACGTAAATTGAGTCGGTCAGTTCTATACCGATTTTTGCAAAATCTGAGCCTACGACGCCCATAGAATAAGGAATGACATACATGGTCTTTCCGGTCATGGAACCGGTATAAAGTTTCTTCAACCGCGCATACATTTCATTTGGTTCTACCCAGTTATTGATGTTTCCAGCTTCCTCTTTTGTGGGAGTGCAAATGAAAGTCCTGCCCTCAACACGGGCCACATCGTTCACGGCTGTTCTGTGCAGGTAACAGTTCGGAAGTTTTTCCTCGTCAAGTTTGATCAATTCACCGGTCTTGCAGGCTTCCGCTCTTAAAGCCTCTGCCTGTTCTTCAGATCCGTCAATCCAAACGATTTCCTTGGGATTGGTCATCGCGGCCATCTCATCGATCCAAGAATTGACATACTTATTGTTCGTCAAAGACATTTTGGATACCTCTTTTCGTACATTTAATAGAATTTTACCCTATCGAATCTATTATACATCATTGTTATTTTTTTTGCAATAGGTTTTTTCGGTTTCACAATTTTTTAACAGTATTCTGCACCGGACTGTCCGGAAAACGGCGAACCCGCCCGATGCAGTGACAGTGCCCTCGCAAGTTCCGCATACTGGGAAATATCAAGTTTTTCCCCGCGTATGTCTGCCTGAAAGCCCATTTCTTCAAGTTTACATTCAAGGAACTCTGTTTCCCCTGGCAGAAGAACCTTCTTGAGAGCGTTGCGCAGTGTCTTCCTGCGCTGTTCGAACGCCGCCCTGATCAGAGAAAACAATAATTCCCGATCACAGTTTTCGTAAGGGCTGTGCACATAGCATTCAATCTGTAAAACACAACTTTCCACATTCGGCGCCGGAAAGAAAGATCCTGGAGAAACCGTGAAAAGTTTTTTTGCTTGTCCGTAAAATCCCACCGCAGCCGTGATCGCGCCATATTCAGCACTCCCAGCCCTTGCCGTAATCCTGTCGGCTACCTCCTTTTGAACCATCACCGTGATACTCTTAAAGTTCACGCCGCTTTCAAGTAGATACATCAAGACAGGCGTCGTAATATAGTATGGGAGATTGGCGCACACACGGACATGCTCACACTCAGAAAATTCCTGCGTGCAGAGTTCTGCAAGATCGGTTTTCATTATATCCTTTTCAATCACTTTCACATTGTCAAATTCACTCAGAGTATATTCTAAAACCGGAAGAAGTGAGGCATCAATTTCAAGTGCAACCACTTTTGCAGCCCTTTTGCAAAGTTCGTATGTCAGCGTCCCCAAACCCGGGCCAATCTCAAGCACGCCATCCCGCTCATCGGGACATCCTGCAAGCGCAATACGCTCGGGAACCATGCGGTTGATTAAAAAATTCTGTCCATATTTCTTTTTGGGAACAATGCCGTATTCCCGCGTCAGGGCGCGTAAAAATGACAAATCCGTCAAATTTGTTTCTGGCATAAAAAACTCCTTTAAAGGGTAAAAATCCGCTTGACAAACCAAACTGTTTATGATACAATGCTCCCTGTCATTATAGTGTATCCATTTTTCGGTGAGAGCAAAGCACAGAATCTTTTCGTTTCCACGCTGGTGTAGCACAGTGGTAGTGCAGCTGATTCGTAATCAGCAGGTCGAAGGTTCGAATCCTTTCACCAGCTCCATGTCGCGGCAAGCCTTAAAGGCTTGCCGCGTTTACTTTTTTTATCACGGCATTACTTTTCAAACTGATCCCGCCCACTAAATGCTGCGGTATTTCACGGATTCCGACGTTCTATGCGTCATTTTTGAATGTTTCGCTTTAAAAAACGTAGAGACAACATGACGATGAAAAGAAGAAACGGAAGAACCAGCATTGCCAAAAAAGCCTTCCAGTTCAACGCGCAAACTGAAAACAGTGCGCCAAACGGCGGCACGACATAGCACGCGGCAAAGAACAGCAACGCCCCCATCAAAAACAGTACACAGGAAGGAAGAAATATGAAATTTTTCCCGTGCGGTCGGTTCGAACGCAACGAAAATACAAGGAAAAATGACTGTAAAAGGAAAAACTCCATAAAACAGAATGTTTGAAAACCTTTCTCGGGAAGAATTTTTGACACCGTCAACAAATTTCCCATAAGAAATGTAAGACCGGAGAAAAAACCACCGACGATTCCTGACGGCAAAAGCCCCTTTAATACCCCAAAGAAACTTTTTTGACGGTATGGCGACGCAAAATCGCCGTCTGAACGGTCAAAAGCGATAACAAGAGCCGCCGATAAATCAATGATCAACCCCGAGAAAAGCGTTTGTACAGGAGAAAGCATAAATTGCGCTCCCACGCCGAAAAACAGCGAAATCAATCTAAGTCCTCCGCTAAACGCCAAATATGACAGCAAGATATTTATATTCCTGTAAATCCAACGTGCAGTTCGGACAGCACAGGATACGGCGTTGATTCCACCCTGCCCCGACAGATCTGTCGGCGGCAAGATGACATCCGAAACATAGTTCAGCGCCTGGCATCCCGTCGCTGTTTCTCCAGAACTCTTTTTTGCGGAAAGGGGAGCATAGAACTCCTCCCCGGCGGCAGGAACACTGCCCAGTTGTCTTCCTTCTTCTTCTGAAAAGTTGACCGTAACGCAATGCATCGGATAAACATCCTGGAGTTTTCTTCCCATCATTCCGATCTTCATGCTGTATTCACTTTCAAGAGTTCTTGCAACGAATTGGAGTTGAACTTCCGAAAAGCCCTCAAAAAACATGTAGTTTTTCAAATTGATTCGAAAGATTTCCTCATCCATTGTGGCAAGTTCCCTTGATCGAATGCTTTGACTTTTCTCTTTTGCAATACCCAAAGCATACGCCAAATACCTGTATTCTTCCCCTTCCTCCTCGCTGTACACCATCACTTTGATTCCTTCATCCCGCAGTTTGAGAATCTGCTTCGCCGCGCCCGGAAGCAAGGGTTTCTCAATGAAGAGGAACCCCTCTAAAATCAAATCCGACTGACAGTCAACAATCCTTGAAAGATTGTTGTAAGCGCTGTTTTTGGTAGCAACG
The DNA here is from genome assembly GCA_947625265.1 of uncultured Clostridia bacterium. Classification (GTDB taxonomy): domain Bacteria; phylum Bacillota; class Clostridia; order Oscillospirales; family CAG-272; genus UBA11512. The sequence continues at coordinate 3,611 of CANQNM010000097.1, read as the reverse complement.
GCGACAGTCACACGGTTGTTTTTGATCTGAGACCGTGCCAAATTCAAAAGTTCTCCCTGAGCATAGGAATCCATCCGATGGATCATTCCCTTGCAACAGTATCCGCTGCATCTTTTCAGCACGGTTTCCGGGTCTCCACGAAGAACTACAACATCCTGATTTCTATAGTGAACAAGCGTGGTTTCAAACAAACTTCCGTTTTCCCCTTTTCCGCGATGCTCAAGAATAGGATAACGTTCGTCCAGACTCTTGCTGTAAACGCCATACTTCTCGCACGCCGATATCAACGCCTCCTGTTCCTTTGTGTAAACGTTTTCACCGCGCTGATTCATGGAAATCATCCTTGAAGCACCGTAAATCCCTGTGGAGATCAAGCCGTAACGCAATACTCGCAGCGCCCGCTCATCCGGACTCTTTTCAGAAATTTCACAGATTTCATCTCCGTCAAAAATTCCGCACAGTGCGGAAAACCTCTCAAGAGAAAAACTTTCTATAGGCAGCAACAGACAGTTCAACTGCCCCAATGCCGGAAGAGCGCTGGGATTTTTTATGAAAGCACCCTGTCGCTTTTTTTCTTTCAAAGCCGATCGAATTCCTCGGGAAATCGCCACATATGCAAAAGCCGTATACATCTCCGGAATTGCCGCTACCGCCACTGCAAGAGACGCAAGAAACACCTCGATCAGTTCACCGCCGCGAAACAACGTGAAAAATGGGAGAAAAAACACAGGAATAAGCAAAAGTACGCCCAAAAGAGAACTGATCTTTTTCAAATTCCGAATGGCGTCCAATTTGTGACAGGCAGCAATTGGTTTGTTTTTTTTCATCCTGCACACAAGGGTATCGGGACCCGTAGAGACCGCTGCCGCCCTGCATCTGCCTGAGAGTATAACCGTAGAAGCGTAAACCATGTTCAGGGCATCCGCTGGATCAAGACGGCCGGAGCGCAAAAAATTGTCGCTTTTCTCAGACGGCCTCTCTCGGCCAAACAAATTTCCCTCCAAAACTTTCAGTCCATCAGCCTCAAGAATGCGTGCGTCACAGGGAACCACATCCCCTGCCGAGAGATAGAGAATGTCGCCTTGAACCACCGACTCCTCGGCGATCACCCGCACCTTCCCTTCTCTCAGAACCTTTGCGGTAGGCTGTGCGCCATAACCCATAATTTCAAGAATCCTCTGAGAACGGATATAAGAGCAGATCGTAATTCCGTAATTGACGATCAGAAGAACCAACATGATCAAAGCGCTCAGATCATGTCTGAAAATCGCCGCTGGAAGTGCCGTCGCTACCATCAAAATCGCGGTTAAATCCGAAACAACCTGCAAAAGATAACTCCGAACGGGGGCCTTTTGCACAGGATTCACATTGTTTTTTCCGTCCTCCTTCAACCGAACAGCGGCCTCTTTTCGGGACAGTCCCTTCTCTCTATCCGAATGAAGTATTTCCAGCACTTCTTCCTTGGAAAGATCATACCACCTGTATGTCATAGGCCATCTCCTTTTTTCGGAACATACGTCTCGTTTTCTTTATTCGTTTCTTTTGCCGGAATTCCAAGTCAACACCGCCAGGTCCGATCAGTGCGCAGATCGCTGTCAGGGGTTGGACACACATCGAAATTCAATCGCGTTCAAGCCCTTTAAAAACAGAGAATTTTCAGTTCATCCCGCTCCTTTTCATATGCCACACGCACCGACGTCACTTCGTGCGCATAGGAAGCGATGATCTCGTTTGCTACCGGATCCTCAATATTTTTCTGAATATACCTTCTCATGTTCCGTGCGCCGTATTTTGCTGAATAAGATTTTTTTGCAACAAACGCCGCGACGTCATCGTCATATTCAAACCGGATTCCGCGCTCTTCCAACACCTCTCCCAGTTGTCCCAGCATAATTTTCGCAATTCCTCTGAAATTGTCTTCATCCAATTGCCGGAAAGTAATGATTTCGTCCACACGGTTGAGAAACTCCGGACGCAAGAATCTTTCAAGTGCTCTTTGTGTTCTTTCCTTTGACTGTTCCGTTTTGCTTTTTCCAAACCCAGCGGTATTCTCAGCAAGTGAAGATCCGGCATTGGTTGTCATTACAATCACCGTGTTTTCAAAATTTACCTGTCTTCCTTGCGCGTCAGTGATTCTGCCATCGTCAAGAATCTGTAAAAGAATATTGAGCACATCCGGATGCGCCTTTTCAATTTCGTCAAAGAGAACCACCGAATAAGGTTTACGCCTGATCTTTTCGGTAAGTTGTCCCGCATCGTCATAGCCCACATATCCGGGAGGCGCCCCGATAATCCTTGACACCGAGTGCTTTTCCATAAACTCGGTCATATCAAGTCTGATCAGAGTTTCGGGGGAATCAAAAAGTTCGTTTGCCAAAGTTTTCACAAGTTCGGTTTTTCCCACACCCGTCGGACCGGCGAAAATGAAAGACACCGGCTTCTTTTTGTAACTGATACCGGCACGGCTGCGTTTGATGGCACGTACTACCGCATCCACCGCCTCTTCCTGGCCGACGATTTTGTCCTTGATGCGCGCGCCCAGCCGATCAATTTTTTCATATTCCAGTTCGGTGATGTTTGAAGCGGGAATTCCTGTCCACATTTCAATAACTTTGGCCAATTCTTCTGTGGAAAGAACCACCTTCTCTTTTTCCTTTTGGAGTCTCTCCAATTCACCGCTCACATTCAGTTGCTTCTGTTTGTTTTCTGCCAGTTCTTTATATTTCTCTCTGGTCTGTTCCTCTCCTTCTGCTTCTTCTCCCTCGATATCTTCTTGCTCCTTTTTCAGTTTTTCCATGAGTTCTTCCGTTTCCGAAAGTTCTTTCAGACAGGGAGAATGAATGGCAAGGTATGCCCCCGCCTCGTCCAGCAAGTCGATCGCTTTGTCCGGAAGGTATCTGTCGGTGATATATCTCTCAGAAAGAACAACCGCCCGGCGCAGAATGCTTTTAGGCACAGTGATGCCGTGAAATTTTTCGTATCTTTCCTTGATGCCGCAAAGAATTTCATAAGTCGCCTCTATGCTCGGTTCTTCCACGATAACCGGCTGAAACCTCCGTTCCAAAGCCGCATCCTTTTCGATATATTTTCTGTATTCCGCCAGCGTTGTCGCGCCAATGATCTGAATTTCTCCTCTGCTCAATGCCGGTTTCAAAATGTTTGCTGCATTCATTCCTCCCTCGGCATCCCCTGCTCCAACAATGCTGTGCACCTCGTCAATAACCAGAATCACATTTCCAAGTGCCCGAACTTCATCGATCAATCCCTTGATGCGCGCTTCAAACTGACCCCTGAATTGTGTACCTGCGACAATGGCAGTCATATCCACCAAATGCACTTCTTTGTTTTTCAGTTTATAGGGAACGTCCCCAGCAACAATTCTCTGTGCCAAGGCTTCGGCTATCGCTGTTTTTCCCACACCCGGCTCACCAATCAAACAGGGATTGTTTTTCTGGTGACGGCAGAGAATCTCCACCAGCCGCTCAAATTCCCGATCCCTTCCGATGATTTTTCCAAGTTCACCGTTTCTGGCTTTGTCGGTAAGATCTCTGCAATACAGCGAAAGATACTGCCGTTTTTTATCCTCTTTTTTCTTTTTTTTATCGTTTTTC
>CANQNM010000096.1 GCA_947625265.1 uncultured Clostridia bacterium | reverse complement strand
CATGATTTCAGCGGCGCATGGAAGTATGACGACGAGAAGCACTGGAAGGAATGCACTTGCGGTGAAAAGAGCGACGAGGGTAAGCATGTATACGATGATGACAAGGATACCACCTGTAACGTCTGTGGCTATACCAGACAACTTCCCCCTCCGGGCGGTTCGTCCTACACGTGGGCAATTGTCGCCGGTGTCTCTTTTGTGACGATGGCCGGGTGCGCCGTGTTCTTCGTGAAACGCAAGAAAAGTAAAGTTTAAGGATTTGAAATCTTAGACGGGATTTTAAATTCCGATGCCCTTGGTATATAACAAATCAGACCGGCTGCCGGAAACGGCAGCCGGTTAAATTTTGTATTTATGCGTGGAGTTCCGAAATCTCAAAAGACGTTTCGTCATTATTTTCAATAACTTTCCGGTGAACTTTTAAAAACTGTATAAGTCGCCTGATAGGTGATCGGTTTTGAATTTCAACTTTTAAACTTCACGCTAAAGTTTTAGATTTTAAAATTCAGATTGACTGTTGGCTGCTCTTGCGAAACTCCAACCATATTTTTCCATTTTTGCTGTTCTTCGCAGGATGGAAGTAGTCAGGCTTTTAAAACAAAAAATTTGGAGACGGGCGTTTGTTCAAACATTGGCGCAAGGATGACATTTTCCAAAACCGACTATATTTTCTTGTTTTGATCCCTCATTTTGGTGGGATGCAGGATGTGGGCATGGAATTGTGTTCAGTTGATATGTCGACGAGTTTGGCAGGTGTGTGCCGATAACGTTGTATTGCACTGTCAAATACTCTGTATATTATGGTTATGGTATGAAGATCTGTACGGTTGATTGCGCTACGGGATTCGGAGCAAATCAGTGTGTGAAATATTTTTCAATAAATATTTGTCCTATTCGAGAGTGTGAATATTCGGAGAAAATTTTTCTTGCCGTGTCTGTTTGCGAAGTTGTACTCTATATGCGTACAGCATGTGGGTTCGATGGATTTGAATATCATGACGAAAACGGTGCATGGCGGCTACCGCCGCAGGAAAAGGCGCTTGTTGACTTTATGATGAATGCGTAGTTATAATAGCACAGCAGTTGTATTGGATGATTACTTCGCGTTTGGGAATACCCGGTCAGAATCCGGACGCTTGCTGTGGGATATATCGCAAGGATATATCCTTTTTTCATGCTTAAAAGTGTAAGCACTTCTTATTTTCCCGCGCTGCAATATCATCGTAAGGTCGGTGATGCCGTGTCACAGTATTTTTACGCAGAAGAAGGAATCAGAAAAGACCACTGCAGGATTCCGGCAGCGGTCTTTCTATGAATTTACGTGTTTTGAATGTTTCCCGCGTCGGCCTGCGCAAGGATCTTTTCACTAATCCGCATAGCACTGGGATCAATTCCGGTTTGTAGATAGATGATTTCTTTGATTTGCGCCAGTTCATTTGCCATCAGGGTATCCTCTGTGCCCACGACTACCGAAACGTTGTCCTCCGATACAACGGCGACGCATTGCTCAAACCCTTTGCTTTTCACCAGTGTTTCGATGTTGTTTTCCGCTTCGATGTAAGAGGCAATGCGGGAAATTGCGGCGGAGGCAGCTGCGCGTTCCTCGCTGGATGCATCGGCGCTGTCTACCACGGTTTGCAGTACTTCAAGCGCTTCGTCCCTTGCTCTTTGCCGATCTGTGATTGCCAGCGCAAAGAAACTTTTTCCCGATTCCGCATCATTGGAAACATCTGTTCTTTGGTCCGTGGGAGCGGGGGAGACATTGTCGGTAGGCGTGTCGCCGGCAGGACCCGTACCGATTGCCTGACTGTTGGGACCGAAAAGCATCCAATTGATCCCGATAGCCGCCGCGATGACAAGCACTGACGCTGTAATGATCAGAGTTTTCTTTTTTCTTTCGGTGAAAAATTTGCCGACGGCTTTTGGGAACTCTTTTACGTGTTCCTTGAAAGGAACGATAGATTTCTCTACCTTTTGTTCTGTGGATTTGGTGATTTGCATATTTGGTTCCTCCGTGTGGATTTCTTTGCTATACTATATTCGTCAGTGATAAAAAATATGTTTTACTTTTGTACCTTATCCTCCCGCAACGTAAATTTTATTGGTACCAACGCCCAGCGCCGTTGACAAAAGTTGAATCACCTCAGCCTTTACTTCCGGAGAGTTTCCTCCGGCGCACACCACTGCGGCGCCCGTGATCTTGCCGTTTTCATCAATACAAAGGCGGACGGTTGTTTTTCCCACGCCCGGTGTGTTTTCAAGGAAGCATACCAGTTCTTCTTCGGTTTTTTTTCTTTGTTTTTCCACTGAAAGTTCCTTTTCCTGTTCTTGCAAAAACGTTCCCGCAAAAAGCATTGCGACGCCTGCAATGGCGATCACTGCGAGAAGAATTGTAAGACTTTTGTTGGTTTTCATACAGCATTGTTTCCTTTCCCTCAATGTGCGTTGAATCGCCTGAAAGCGCATAAAAATATCAAAGCATTGGTGAAAGAGTGTCAGAATTGAAATTCTTCCACAAATACAATGTTCTGCGTATATTCCGTGATGATTTTTCGGATTTCCTCTCTTTTGGTCACTGCAGCGAGGGTGTGTAATTTGATTTCAACTGTTCCAATATCGAATTGTTTGTTCTCATAGGTGAGAACTGTATGTACAGTAAACGTATCTTTTGGAAGTTCGCATTTGTTTGCAATAAGTGAGGAAAAATCCTCATCCAGCCTTTTTTCTGCCTCTTTTTTTAAGGCCTGCGCATATGTTTCGTCGCTTATTTGCAAATTTACACCATTGACAGAAAGAAATTCCGAAAAACCCTCTGAGAACAATCTGGGAAGGGGAGAGATCAGGGCGATGATCATCACAAGTGTTCCAAGATATTTTAAGTGTTTTTCAAATTTTTTTCCTTCGGCAAGGTAAAAGCATCCTCCGGTGATTGCGGACAGGACGATCATTGTCAGCGTGTATATTTTCATTTTATACTGTGTCTTTGCAGTTTTGCGTAGGGCGCTTTTTATCGAGGAAAAAGGTGAAAAGCGCCGGAACAAAAATATTCCTTTCTTTGTTTGGGCGTACGTTTTTGTTTTGGATTTCTTCTTTGTTTGGATTTCTTCTTTGTTTGAAATTCTTCTTTGTTTGGCATTCTTCCTTGTCTGGATTTTTTCTTTGTTTTAGAACGCCTTTGGTGCTGGAATATATTTTAAAAATTTTGGATATGTTTTTCTGATGTTTAAAATTTAAAATGCATGGTTTTATATATTCCTTCGCGTTGTCAATTATGAAATGCAAACGGTGACTGCGAATGAGATGAGCACGGTGAGATCGTTGAGAGCTACGAGCGCCGCAAGAGCGCCCGTAAAGGTTCCGCCGCAGGAAAAAAGGGAAGACAGTACCTTGTTATCGGTTGCCTTGCATACGGCATTTAAAAAGGAAAAGGAGAATTTTCCTAAAATAAGTTTTAAAAAGGGAGGTAGAAGCATCAACAAAATCACAAAAACGCCGGTTACCCCTACAGTGACTTTCATGAGTTCAAGACTGGAAAACAGTGTTTTGGAGGATTCAGAGATGGCGGAACCGACCATCGGTACAAGGTTTCCAGCAGTGTAACGAAATGCACGTAAAGCCAGAGAATCCGTTTTGGAGGCGATGATGTTTTGAAAAGCGAAAGCGGTCAAAATCAGCGTGGAAAGACCACCGAGAAGTGTAAGAAAAAGTTTGCGCAGGAGTTCTGAAAAAGTGAGAAGCCCTTTGTTCTCTGTGATAATCGAAGACAGTTCGAAAATCGGACAAAGCATCAGAAGCGGAAGCAGAAGCCCGCAGGAGATTTCTCCCACAAGCGACAGAACCATTTGCAGACCTATGTAGGAAACCGATGCTGTAGAAACTTCTCCCATGGCGATTTGCGCTCCGGTGATCAGCGGCAGGACGCCGGTTAAAAATGAGGAAACGCTTGCCAGATGTTTTTCGGTGAGCAGAAAAAGTTCTTTCAAAATGACAAACACGGCGGCACTTCCCGAAAGAAGGACTGTAAGACGGAGAATGCTTGAGGTTTGCTTGTTTTTCAGACATTCCTCAAGAACGGTAAATATGCTGCACAACAAAACAACACCTAAAAGTTTTTGGAGATCCGCGTTACCTGTGTGAAGCCCGGTTGAAAGAATTTTAAAACAAATTTGAAGAAATTCTTTTAAGTCCGGCAGAGAGAATGCGCCGCTGTCGGTTTTAAAATATTCAGAAAAATCTTCGGGGAGCGCCGAAAGAAGTTTTTCTTCATCTACCTCTTTTTCCGGAAGGTTTTTATCTTCATTTTCCGCCGATCCGATCAGAGAAAACCCAAATAGAAAGAAAAAAACAGTCGACAGGATGAGCGCGGTTTTTAAAATTTTGAAGCACACGCTTTTCATGTGATCAGTCCTTCTACCAGAGCAAAAATATTCTTCCAAAGAGGAAGGCAAAGAGCGAGGATGGCGATTTTGCAGGAGATGTCCAGAGCGTTTGCCAGACTGTTGTTTCCTGCGTCCCTGAGAATGTCGCCGGTGACTTCACAGCAAAATCCCAAGCCCAATCCCCTGAACAGGAGATCCGTTCCGTAGAACTCATAGTTTTCTATGAACTGATTTACTTCCCGCATGAGGCCCGCGAGGGAGAGAAACGCGGGAGCGAGAAGACAAAGAATCCCGCCCAGTCCAATCAGTGCGCCCAGACCGTTTTTGTCTTTCCCAAGAATTTGCAGGGCGGCATACGCAATGAGGGAAATTCCGCACAGTGAAAAAATGTTCATATGCCGAAAGCCGTTCTGATGCTGTCAAACAGATCTCCGATTCTCGTCATCAGCATTGCCAGAACTAACACAATGCCTGCTACTGAAACCCATGCGGCAACATCATCTTTTCCCGCTTTTGCCAACAGTTGATTGGCAACAGCAACCACAAAACCAACACCCACGACCTTTAAAAGAATGGCGATTTCCATATACAGATCCTTTCCGACGATTCCTAAATAAAAAGAAGAAGCAATGCCGCGCCCAGACAAATTCCCAAAACCCTTGCCGATTTGATTTTTCCTGTAAGAGAAGAGGACATTTTTTCCTCTTCATGTTCCAAAAAGTCCAGAAATTTATTTATACGCGACTCCTCGGCGCATGCCGTATCTCTGCCCAAGGACGACCAAAAGGATATAAGTATTTGGGAGAACTCGTTTTTGAACGCAAGTTTTTTTGTGGCCTCCTCATAATTTCCTTTTGACAGGCAATTTATTACATCGCTGTAGTTTTTATTTTGAAAACTCAGAAAGCAGTCGGGAAGTTCGGTGCGTGAAAAAGAGATCTCTCTTTTCAAGTGCAAAACCAATTCTTTGATGAAAATCAGATCTCTCATCTCGTGCTTGTACTTTTCTCCGGCAAGCCACCCACCGCCTGACAGAACAAGAGCGCATAGGATGAGTCCGATGCTTTTGAGCGACATGAGTTTCTCCTTTGGATTTAAAATTCCTCAAAGACAAAATTGGTTTTTTGCCCACTTCGTGTAAGTCCCGCGAAAATTCCGAACATACCGGAACGAAGAAGCGCTTCAGTGCTCTTTCTTTTTTTCAGTTCAGCGAGGGAATTTCCGTGAACGGAAGCGACTACGGGCACGCCGCCGTTTCCACAAAGAAGAAGTTCCTCGGTTTCTTCCGCTCCGACCTCGTCGAGAATGATCATATCCGGAGCCATGGTGCGCAGGGCGATAGATATGGCCGTCGACTTCGGGTAATGCAAAAAAACTGAAAGGCCGGCGCACTCCTTCAGACCTGCCGAAAGTTCTCCTCGGCAGTCGATCAAAGCAATGTTTTTTTGAAATTTTCCTGAAAGCGTGCAGGCCAGTTCCCGTAAAACCGTTGTTTTTCCCACACCTGGAGGAGAGTAGAGCAGTGTGCCGCACTGAAAACGTGTCTCCCTCATTTTTTCCAGAAGCGGTGTTTCAATGTGGGGAATTCTTCGAGGAATGCGCAGAATCAGCGATGAAATATCTTTGACCTGTAAGATGCGTCCCTTTTCACATACAGCTCTTCCGCATACGCCGGCGCGCAGTCCACCGGGCAGTGGAATGTATCCTTCCCGAATGGTGTCTTCATGACTGTAAAAAGAACGGTTGGTCAATCCCAGAAGCGTTTGATCCATCAACTCATCCGTACAAATCAGTGCGGTGGCAACGCTGATTCCGTCCTTTTTCAAAAGCACTCTGCATCCTCTGCGCATTCTCAGTTCTTCAGGAGGTATTTCCCCGTCAATAAAGGAATAAAGCGGAGAGGGAAGCATTTCTTTGATGCATGAGACCATATTCATCCGACGGTCATTCCTTTCTAAAGATTTTACCTTCACAATTTTGGCTTTTCGGGAATTTTTAAGGCGTCGCGTGTTTTCTGGAACACAATGCGCCGATGGGAAGCAGGAGTGCATGTCGGCGTACGCAGCGTTAAAAACGGGGGCGGCTCTCTTTACGGTCGTCTTTCTTGCGATGCTACAGTCTATTCGTGTGGGACAAGAATTATGACAGAAGGGAGGAAGGTACAAGAACATAAGATACTGGGCGATGAAAGAAGGCTGCAAAATGCCGAAAAATTCAGAAAAAATCTTTTCGCAGATCGGCGATTTATTTACATGCAGGTTTCGTTTTCGGCGGATAAAATTTTACAGAGGTACCTCTGAAGTTTTGGGACAAAGCAGACATCCGATATTCTTTATGGCGCTGCCGTATGAATCTGACATTGCAGAATGTCCTAAGATTTTTCGTCAAATACGAATCATCGACGCCCGTATAGGGCCACTGCCCGTGAGGTTTGTGCTATTTGACGCAAGAGATGCAATCAAAGCGCCGTTAAAGTTTCGCCTCGATTTGTCCGGCCTTTAAATATAAAAATTGAGGGAAAATCTACGATGTCAATTGATATGACCCATCTTCCATCAAAAAAAGAAATCCTCCGTATGGTATCGCATTTGGTAGGCA
>CANQNM010000095.1 GCA_947625265.1 uncultured Clostridia bacterium | reverse complement strand
GGGAAGGAGTGGAGCAATATGAATCCTAAAATTTTGACAGTAGGCAGCGCCTATTTTTCGATGCACTTGGAAATACCTTCCGTGCCGCCTCCCGGAGGTATGTCAAAAGTCAAAAATTACGCACGGTACCCTGACGGAAGCGGTGTGAATACCGCGGTGGCGCTTCATAAACTGGAAGCGGACTGTGTGCTCTCTGCTTCTATCGGCACCGATTCAAACGGAAAAATGATATATAAATTTCTTGCCCCCTATTTAAAAAACACGACAACCGTACACATTGAAAAGGGCGTATCGGTGGGGACAATTTTCAACATTGACGATGTGGACGGAGGGAGGAGACAACTGATATATGAAGGGGCGAACAGTTACCTTACCTCAGACCTTGTGGAGGACGCGTTTTCCTCCTGTCCGGATGCCGCCATTGTGAACGGAGACATGCCGCAGGAAATTGTCTATTCCGCTATTCTCGGCGCGGGAACCCATCAAATTCCTGTTCTTGTGGATTTACGGGGAAAGCAAGCCGCAAGACTTCCTGTGGATCAATTCGGAAACGGTACCATTCTTGTGATGGATCAGGCCAATGTACAGAGATATTGCGGAGTAAAAGTAAGCAATGTGGACGATTGTTTAAAAGCGTGTATTTCTCTTGCAGGAAAGGTGAAATCCAAGTATTTTGTGATCCGTTTGGAGGGAAAAGGTGCTTTTGCGTACAACGGAAAATACTATTATTTTGTTCCAAACTACGATTTTATTCCGGCGGATGAACGTGCAGGAAAAGAGTTTTACAACGCGGCGCTGTTGCTTCGGTACATGATGGAAGGGGACATCCGTATGGCGTGTGAATTTGCGGCAGTAGCGGAAACCGTGGCAATGCTTCGTTCTGGAGGCGCCGCCGGACTTCCGGATTACAATGACATTAAAAAATTTATCATTGACAATGAGTTGGATCCAAAACTTCTTGTGAATTAAAATTCTAACGTAAAAATCAGGAGGGCAGCGTTGAAAACCGAAGAAAAAGTTTTCCTGTCAAGCGACGGGGAAACAACCGTCACATACTATATTTTTAATCCTGAAAAACTCCCGGTAGCGATCCTTCAGATTTGTCACGGAATGGCGGAATATCTCATGCGATATGCTGATTTTGCCGAATATTTGACGCAAAGAGGTATTGTCGTTTGCGGATGCGATCATCTGGGACACGGAAAGAGTTTGAGAGCGGAAGGCATACCGGGATATTTTGGAAAAGGAAAAAATCTGGACGTACTTTTAAAAGATCAACGTCAGTTGATTCTGGAGATTCGTAAAAAATACCGACACCTGCCCTATGTGCTCTTGGGACACAGCATGGGTTCGTTTATTGCTCGCAGGTTTATTTCGGAGTACCGGGAACTGATCGACGGAGTGATTCTCTGCGCAACCGCCGGTCCCGGAACACCGGCCTCACTGGGTGTGACACTTTCTTCCGTAGTAGGAATCTTTTCAGGAAAATTGAAGCAGAGCAAAATTCTAAATCGGATTGCTTTCGCGGGATACAACAAACGAACAGGGTCGAATACGCCCAATGCGTGGCTTACCCGCGACGAAAAGATTGTAAACGCTTACAATACCGATGAACTTTGCGGCTTTTGTTTTACGCCCTCTGCATATAAACAATTGTTTCAGTGCATAAAAACCGTCAATGACAAGTTGTGGGCAGAAAGCGTGGACCAAAGTCTGTCAGTGCTTATTGCGGCGGGGGAAGAGGATCCTGTAGGTGCTTATGGCATCGGGCCGCGCAAGGTATTCGATGCGCTTGTGGAAGCGGAACTTACAGATGTAACTTTGAAAATGTATCCGGGATGCCGGCATGAGATCCTCAACGAACTCAACCGACAAGAAGTTTATAAAGATTTTTTAGATTTCGTTCTGAAAGTCACGGAGAATGTGCGAATTCTAAATGGCGGAGTGTCGTGAGTACCAATGTTTTACTGAAAAGAGGTTGAAATTTGCCAAGAATTTTAGGAATAGATTTAGGGGATGTGCGTACAGGTATCGCTCTTTCGGATCCGGGAGAACTGATTGCCTCCGGTCTTTGCACCCTGACCGAATATAGTGAAGATCGGCTGATTGAAAAAATCTGCGCTCTTATCAAAGAGCGAGAAGTTTTGGAAGTTGTTGTCGGCTTGCCGGTGAATATGGACGGAACTTACGGTCCGAGAGCCTTAAAAGTGACTTCCTTTGCAAAACTTCTCTCTGAAAAAAGCGGAAGAGACGTGCGGCTTTATGATGAACGTTGTTCCACCATGGTCGCCCACCGGATTCTGAATGAAACCAACAGGAGAGGAAAAAAGCGAAAGCAGGTGATCGACACGCTTTCTGCAGAGATCATCCTTCAGGATTACCTTGATAAAAAAAGAAATATAAAATTTACACTCTGAGAAAAGGATTGTATTTTTCTTGCCGCAGGTTTGAATGTTTTTGATCCTTGACAAACTGAAAAAAATGTGGTATAAGAAGACCGGACCGAGTTGTGCATTCGCGTAGCATGTTGCCGAAAGGTATTGCTATGAGGAAAGTCCGGGCTTCACAGGGCAGGATAACGGATAACATCCGCCGAAGGCGACTTCAGGGAAAGTGCAACAGAAATAGACCGCCTGCTTGCAGGTAAGGATGGAAAGGCGAGGTAAGAGCTCACCGGCGCACGCGGTAACGCTGCGCAAATGTAAACCCTATCCGAAGCAACACCGTATGTGGGCGCCGAAAGGCGGGTTTGCCCGACCTGTACCCACGGGTGGCGCATGGTAACCAACCCATGGAGCGGTATGGTAACATATCGTCAAAGATAGATGAATGCATCCCTTACGGGAACAGAACCCGGCTTATAGACTCGGTCGTTTTAAAAATCTTGCGGCAAGGCCGCGTATTCCGAGGGCATTGCCCTCGGAACTTTTTTAGGAGTTTTCATGTTGGATTTCAGGAACAAAGTGATTCTTGCCCCGATGGCAGGAGTGAGTGATTTCGCTTTCAGAAAACTTTGTGTAGAGCAGGGCGCAGATTACACCGTTACCGAAATGATTTCCGCAAAAGCGCTCTGCTATAAAGATTCCAAAACCGCAGTGCTCGCAAGAATTTTGAAAGAAGAAACACCTATCGCCATTCAGATTTTTGGCTCTGAACCGAAAATTATGGCAGAAGCCGCACGAATGCTTTCCACCGGCAATTATACGGGATGTGTCAGTACGACTCTGCCCGCTGCTATCGATGTGAATATGGGCTGTCCGGTGAACAAAATTATTTCAAACAAAGAGGGCGGCGCATTGATGAAAGATCCTGTAAGGGCGTTTGAAATTCTTTCCGCTGTGGTGTCGGAAAGCGCCGTACCGGTGACGGTAAAGATTCGTGCGGGTTATGACCGCTTCCATATCAACGCACCGGAAATCGCTGAACTTGCTGAACGCGCCGGAGTAAGCGCTGTGTGTGTCCATTGCAGGACTGTGGATCAGATGTACCGTTTGCCGGTGCATCCGGAGGTGATCACAGCAGTAAAGCGTGCGGTATCTATTCCCGTTATCGGAAACGGGGAATTGATGTGCGCTGAAAACGCCCTTGAAATGAAGAATCTGACCAACTGTGACGCATTGATGATCGCAAGGGGATCCTTAGGCAACCCATTTATTTTTGCGGAAATCAAAGCGAAAATGTATGGAAAAACCTATATGCCCCCCTCATTTGCCGATCGCCTGGCAATGGCGAGAAGACATTTGCACCTGCTCATTGCCGATAAGGGTGAAAGGAGAGGTCTGTTGGAGGCACGCAAGCATATTTCGTGGTATATAAAGGAATTTCCAGGGGCTTCTGCAATACGCGATGGAATTAACCGTGCGGAGAACTATGAGGAAATGGAAAAACTTTTGGAGGACGCTTCTTTTTGTTCATAGTTAGTTTACAGTGTAGAAATATGATGATGTTGATAAAAAGATCGAAAAATCATATCATAATTTATAAGGTGTGACAACAAAATGAATATTTGTTGTCTTCCGCAATGTTTGAATACGAAAGGATCAAAAGAATGGCTACGAAAAAAATTATGTCACTGTTGCTTTGCGCAGTGATGTTGGCGGCATCGCTTACCGCATGTCACCGTTCCAACACCGAACCGACGGCTGCGCCTTCTTCCGGAGAAACCGTGAGCGCTTCGACTCCGTATGAAGACATTTTTGTCGACGATGACGATCGATCGGATATACCGGAGGTGAAAGAACATGTAATGCTTAAGGAAGTGCCGTCAAGTTTTTCTCTGATAGGTACAAAACATCTTCCGCCTATTGATAATCAGGGTGGTCTTGGTACCTGCGCTTCACAGGCAATTACCTACACGCAGTTTACCAATGCTGTTTCCAGATACCTGCATTCTATAGATGAGGACATTGAATGGAATCCTTCCAGCGGAGATGACAGGTATATTTTTGCACCGAAGTTTACATACAATTTTTCCGGTTCAGGTACGGCGTGGGTTTATGATATTCTTGTGGATCACGGCGCTGCCCTTTTGAAGGATTGCAAATTCTACCAAACTTCCAGCGGCTACAAAACAGGAGATTCTTTAAACAACAGACAGCCTCAAACTGTCAGTTGGCAGGTAGGAGAAAACGAACTTCGAGACGCCCTTCAATACAGGATTAACCATTATGATCAGATATGGATGAACACGATGAACTACAACTTCACAGGATCCGACGCAGGCAAAGAATTGCTTTTCAGAATCAAGGATGCACTAGTTCAAGGTAACGTAGTTGTCACCGGAGGATTCGCTTACAGTTGGCAATATACAAACCTGTCGGCAGAAAACGCCAGAACAAGTGACCTGGCAAAATCCGGTGATCGCGTAGCGGTTTGGTGCAACGGTACCAGCGGCGGACACCAGGTGTCTGTGGTTGGCTATGATGACAATCTGGAGTGCACATTCAACGGTGTGACCATGAAGGGTGCGCTTCTTGTGGCCAATTCTTGGGGAACAAGTTGGGGAAATGACGGATATTTTTGGGTAATGTATGATGCAGTGAACGAGATTTCAGAATTTCCGGAGTTGAACGAACTGCAAAACAGAAAACCGGCGTTGGATCAATTCTGCTTTATTTATTGGGAAACAGACGTCGAAGTGGGTTTCCCGGAGGCATACGTGACGGTAGAACTTTCTGTTGCCAACAGGGAAGGGTTCTATATGGAAATTACCCGTACAGACGCGACCGACACCAGTTTTACACGCGTTCCGGCGCTTTTTGACTATGGTCTAAACTTCAAGGCCATCCACGGAAACTATGACTACCTTGCTTCAAATGAAAACTATATGACATTCTCTGGAGTAGCAGATGGAGAGGCTGAAATTGGATACATTACCATCGGATATAACAACCTTTGTCCGGAAGGAAAGACCTTTGACGATTATATGTGGGGAGTGAATATTGTTTCCACCTACGCCAATGTAGAAATTCGAAAGATCAGTCTTTACGACGGCAGCGGAACATTGAGATCGGAAATTGTACCTTCAGACTCCATGAAGAACGTGAAAACAGGAACGAACAGTCGGTTTGTATTTGACACCGGGACAGAACTGAGTAAATATCACTACGTTGGTTCTTACAAATTGAAAAACGCTGCAAGCGGACTGTACTGTGTTCCCAACATCCTGCTCCTTGAATCTGGGGATTCGGTTCTGGACGCTGTGACGGTAGATGTGGATTTCGATCTGGTGAAACGCACACACCGGTTGGTTTATCACAATAAAATTTATATTCTCGACATTTCAGGTAAAAAAGTGGAAGACGGTGTAGCGGTCAAATTCAATGCCGAAAACTTTACGAAAAACACACAGGATTGGAAAGTCGTTCAGTTGGAGGACGGTACGTTCAATATACGTCTTGCATGTGACACACGTTATGCCATGGGAATGATTGACGGAAAGATTGTTCTGGTATCTGGAAAAGATATTCGGGATTATGGCGCATGGTACCTCGAAAATGCAGGAAGCGAGGATATGACCGTGACTGTCCGTTATAATGACGATGGAAAACTTATTCTTGACGGAAGAGTTCCCTCAGAATGTGAAGAAAACACACTGAAAGTCATCGTATATACCGATACGGGCAAAGAAGTACAAAATTTCACTGTAACAGGCGAGGGAGAAGTTCGTGAGTTTACAAAAGAAATAAGCGGTCTTTCCGCCGGACGATATGTTTTCGCTGTTACCAATAGTTCGGGAATACCTGTGACCGCATCCTATGTGATGACTGTAAAGTAAGAACAAGTATTTTCGCCGTACAGAAGTTAAGAAAACACAAAGAAAAGAGGGCGTTTCCTGTTTTAAAGGAGATGCCCTTTTTGCATCCTGTTATAAGAAAGAAACTTTCACAAAACGATTGAAATTTTTTGCTCTTTATGCTAAAATGCATTGATCGAAAATGAAATGTAAAAAATAGTTTTAAGATTTTAAAATTTACTCCGTTTTTATGCGAGGTCGAAAAAAGAATGGATGACCGTGCACAGATTCTCGATTTAAGAGAAAAAATTGAATATCACAGAAAAAAATACTATCTCGAAGATTCTCCGGAGATCTCCGACGCGGAATTTGACAAATTGTATCGCCAACTTGAAATATTGGAGGCGGCGCATCCTGAGTTTCACGATGACAATTCACCGATTTATCGGGTAGGCGGTGCAGTTCTTGAAAAATTTGAAAAACATACGCACAGTGTACCGCTTAAAAGCCTTACCGATGTATTTTCTTACGATGAACTTTCCGAATTTCTCGTACGTACTTCCCAATGCGGGGGATATACCGTTGAACGCAAGATAGACGGACTGTCGGTGGCTCTGGTCTATCAAAACGGAAGATTTGTCTCCGGTGCCACACGGGGAGACGGTACAGTGGGGGAAGATGTTACAGCCAATTTGCGCACAATTCGAACCGTTCCGATGAATATTCCCTATGAAGGATATCTTGAAATCCGGGGAGAGGTGTATATGCCACGCGCCTCCTTTGAGAGACTGAATTCCGAAAGGGAAAAGCGCGGAGAGCAGT
>CANQNM010000094.1 GCA_947625265.1 uncultured Clostridia bacterium | reverse complement strand
GGTGCGGCTCAGGAGCGGTAGTGAACATCATTGTTTCGGTTCTTGAGAGGGGTTTGATGGGATGAATTCCACGAATGTACAGATGAAAGGAAAAGACCGATGACACTGCTTTTGGCTGTTCTCATTCCCCTGATATTCGGACTCACACTGCTGTTTCTGAAGGAAAAAAACGAACTCCCGAGGAATATCCTGCTTTTTTCCGGGGAGATTCTCTGCCTTGTTCTCCTGCTCTCGGCGGTGTTTCTCGAAAATCCCCACTTTACATTGTTCTCTTTCTGGGACGGGTACAGATTCTCCCTTGCCTGCGACAAAACGGGATTGCTCTTCGCTTTCCTTGGAGCGACGCTTTTTCTTGCCGTCAGTTTTTTTGCCCTTAAATATATGCAGAAGGAGGAGCACAAAAACCGGTTTTTCGCCTTCCTTCTTTGCGCGTTGGGCTGTTATACCGGCATGTGCTTTGCCGAGAATCTTCTTTCTTTCTACCTCTTTTTTGAGTTTCTGACGCTGACCACCTTTCCGCTGGTTCTTCACGAACAAACGCCCGAAGCCATTCTCGGCGCAAAAAAATATCTGTTCTATTCTATGGGCGGAGCGTTGCTCGCAATGGGCGGCATCCTTCTGCTCCTGTCAGACGCGGGAAAAACCGCCGATTCTTTCTCCGTTCCCTATAGCGAAGGACTTACGAATGTGGGGCGGTGGGGCGTTTTCCTCACCGTCGTGGGATTTTCCGCCAAGGCCGGGATGTTCCCGCTTCAGTCCTGGCTTCCCTCGGCGCATCCCGTCTGCCCTGCTCCCGCGTCCGCGCTTCTCTCGGGACTGATCGTCAAGGCGGGAATTCTGGGCATTCTGCGCGTTTCCTATTTTTCGGTGGACGCATCCTTCTTAAGAAACACGCCGTTCCAGACAGTTCTGATCTGCCTTGCACTCTTCACCGTGGTCTGCGCCTCCACAAGAGCGTATTTTGAGCCGGTTTTAAAGAAAAGACTGGCATATTCCACCGTCTCGAACCTTTCCTATATCCTTCTCGGGCTGTTTCTCTTTTCCAAACAGGGGCTGCAGGGGGCGCTGCTGCATACCGTTGCCCATGCTTTTGCAAAGACCATGCTCTTCCTTTGCGCGGGGGAGATCATTTTCCGCACGGGAAAAACGAAAGTGGAGGATTTGGCGGGGTACGGACGGAAAATGCCCGCCGTTTTCCTGTGCTTCCTTGTGGGTTCGCTCTCTCTTATCGGCATTCCCCCCACCGCCGGATTTCTGTCCAAGTGGTATCTTTGCGTCGGCGCGCTTCAAAGCGCTCCCTCGATTTTCGCGTACCTCATCCCTGCGGGACTGCTGCTCTCGGCGATCCTCACCGCGGGATACCTGTTCAAGCCTCTGATCTCGGCCTTTTACAGCAAAAAGGAGATTGACACACTTCCTGAAAAGGGCAGCCCAATCTTCACACTGCCGCTGCTTTTCCTCTGTGCTTTCAGTTTGTTGTTCGGATTTTTGAATCCGCTGTCCGAGGCGATTCTTTCCCTTGTCTGAGCCTTTACATTCCGCGGCGTGCGGCTGTGTTCCGCGGCGTACCGCGATTCGCGTGTAAATATCCCGGCGTTTGACAGAAAACCGGTCGATTTTCTCTCCGAAAAGGAACAAAAACATGCAAAATCAACTTCTCCTGCTGCCGGTGCTCTTCCCGGTGTTCGCGTCCGCTTTGATCTTCCTGCTTTCGGGCAAACTTTTGAAGGTTTCAAAAGGCCTAAGCATGGCGGTGACGGTGTTGAACTCCCTTTTCATCCTGCTTCTCGTGGCCTTTCCTCCCGAGAACCCGTTGACCTTTTTGGATTTAAGCGGAGAACTGAAAGTCTCTTTAAACCTGAGTTTTTCTTTGGATGGGCCAGGCCGCTTTTTCTCGGCGCTCATTGCGCTGCTGTGGCCTTTTGCGCTGCTCTACGCTTTCGGTTATATGTCCAAAGACGGGAAACAACCGGTGTTTTATTTTTTCTATACGCTTTCCTACGGGATGACTTGCGGCGTCGCCTTTTCCGGAAATCTTCTGACGCTCTACGCCTTTTACGAAATGCTCACTCTTTGCACCATCCCCCTGGTGATGCACGGATACACCAGAGCTCACCGGCATGCGGCGGTGAAATACGCCGTATACTCTCTCGGCGGAGCGGCGTTCGGCTTCATGGGAACCATGTTTCTGCTGTACGAAACGGGGAGCACCGAGTTTGTTTTGGGCGGACTGCTCGGCGGCGACGCATCGCCGCTCGTCCAGTCGATGTTTCTGGTGTGTTTCTTCGGGTTTGGCGTGAAGTCTGCGATTTTCCCGCTGTCAGGCTGGCTGCCCACCGCCTCCGTGGCACCAACTCCGGTGACGGCGCTGCTCCATGCCGTGGCGGTGGTGAAATCGGGCGCGTTCGCGCTGATACGGATTGTCTATTTCTGCTTCGGCGCACAGACGCTCAGGGGGACGGTCGCGGCGCAGATCGCCATGGGATTCGCGCTGTTCACCGTGGTCTACGGGTCGGCCAAGGCCCTGCAATCCGGGCATTTCAAACGACGGTTGGCCTGGTCAACCGTTGCCAACCTTTCCTACATTGTGTCCGCGCTGCTTCTCTGCACGTCCGCGGGGCTTTACGCCGCCCTGTTCCATATGCTGGCGCACGCGCTGACAAAAATGTGCTCTTTTCTCTGCGCGGGGGCGTTTCTGCACCAAACCGGGAAGGAACGTTTGGAAGATCTTTACGGAATCGGGCGAAGGATGCCGGTGACCTTTACCTGTTTTTTCCTCTCGTCGCTCTCCCTTGTGGGCGTGCCGCCTTTCATCGGATTTTTCTCCAAATGGCGGATTCTTCTCGCGGCAATGGGAGACGTGGGGGTGTGGGGGTATCTGCTGTTGGGAGCGCTGCTCGTTTCCGCATTGCTTACAGCGATGTATACTCTGACGGTGTGTATCCGCGCGTTTTTTCCGGCGAAAGGGAAGGATCTCTTTGAGAAGAGCGACATTCGCGAAGCGGACATTCGAATGCTTCTCCCCATCTGTCTGTTTGCGCTTCTCACGCTGGTCTGCGGCATTTTTTCACAACCGCTCTTTTCGTTGATCTCCTCGCTGTAAACACCGTTTTGATCATCGGGAAAGCCAGAAGTCAAAAGGCCATTTTGGTTCCGTCGCGCTGGGAGCGGGTCCTTTGACTATTTGACCGCAAGGGCCCGGTTGCCTGATTGCTTTCGGTTTCAAAAGCTGCCCCGGCCGGCCGCCGTACAGCGCACCCGACACGCGGCGTCTCCCCGCCGCAGTGCCGCCCCGCAAACTCAAAAATTCCGAAAATCGGGAAACGCAAAGACCGAAAAATCCAAGAATCCGACAAAACCGGTTCAGAAAAAACAAATCGTCAGAACCGAAACAAAAAACGAAAACGCTCTTTTTGAAAGGAGGAAGACTTGTGACCGTACAGACCGTTCAGAAACTCATCGCGCTGGCGCAGGTTTTTTTGCCGATGGTATTGGCGTATCCTGCCGCGGCCATGGGCAAAAGAAGCAAAAAATGCCGCTTTCTTCCGGCGTTGGCGCTTTGCCTTACCGAAACCGCACTTTGCATTTTTTGTCTCCTTGAGAAAGAACAAACTCTGACATTTTCCCCCTTTTTGATGGGAGGACTGTCGCTTTCCTGCGGGGGATTCGGGGGAATATACGCCTTTGTCGCTTCGTTTATGTGGACGGTTGCCACGCTCTTTTCTCCCATGTATTTTGAAAGAGAGGAGGCAAGCGGCAGGTATATTTTTTCGTGGCTCATGACTTTGGGCGCAACCGTGGGAATGTTCCTGTCGCAAAATCTGGTCACCGCCTTTCTGTTTTTTGAAATTCTTTCGCTTTGTTCCTATATCTGGGTGGTCGAGGAGAGAACACCTTCTGCCTTTGACGCGGGAAAAACCTATCTTGCCGTGGCGGTTTTGGGCGGAATGGTGCTGTTCTTCGGTCTGACGATGCTTCAGGTTCTTGTGGGAACCACGGATTTTTCCGCTCTGCCAGCGGCCTGCGCCGCCTGTGAAAAGAAAACGCAGTTGACGGTCGCGGGACTGTTCATCCTTTTCGGATTCGGCGCCAAGGCCGGTATGTTTCCCCTGCATATCTGGCTGCCCAAAGCCCACCCCGTGGCGCCTTCCCCCGCCTCGGCGCTTTTGTCCGGCGTGCTGACCAAAGCGGGGATTTTCGGGATCATAGTCCTTTGCGTGAGGATTCTTGGGGCGAACATGTCTTTCGGACAGGCGCTGATTTTCTTGGGCACTGTCACCATGGTGCTGGGGGCGCTTCTCGCCCTTGCCTCCGTGAATCTCAAGAGAACCCTTGCCTGTTCCTCGGTTTCTCAGATCGGTTTCATTCTGGTGGGCCTGGGCTGCGGTCAGGCACTGTCCTCCCTTGAAAACGGCGAGGAAGGCGCCGCGCTGGCATTTTCGGGAAGTTTCCTCCACATGCTCAACCACTCGGCGCTCAAATTGGCGCTCTTCCTGTGCGCGGGCGTGGTGGCGGCCAAGGCGGGAAGTCTTCAATTCGACGACATTCGGGGCTTCGGAAGAAAAAAACCGCTTCTGTGCGCGGTGTTCCTTGTGGGTTGTCTGGGCATCGGCGGCGTTCCCTTCTTTAACGGATATGTGAGCAAAACCCTGCTGCACGAGGGGTTGGTGCAGTTGGCCGCACTTACGGGCCGGCGAATCTACACGTTTGTGGAATGGCTGTTCCTTTTTTCGGGCGGAATGACGGTATGTTATATGGCGAAACTGTTCACCGTGCTTTTCATCGACAAACACCCTCAAAGACAGAAGCAGTTTGAGGATACAAAACCGCATCTGGGCGTGCAGGCATCCGCGGCGCTGGCGCTCTGCCTTCCTGCGGTTCTTTGTATGGGGATTCTTCCTTTTGCGAGGATTCTGACGCGCAAAGGCGCTTCCTTCTTCCTGCTGTCCGAACAACAGGGGGAAGAACTGACTCTCGTTCTTTCTTTCAGGAAACTTTTCGCGCCTGAGAGTCTGTCGGGGGCCGGAATTTCTCTTTGCATCGGCGCGGTGCTCTTCGTCGCGGTGGTTCTGGGGATTATGCGCAGAAAAGGCGGGTACAGAGATCTCAAACCCAAGGCCCTGGATCTTGAGGAACTGCTGTACAGGCCGCTGTGCAAACTGGGGCTGCTGTTTCTTGATGCTGCGGCGAGACTGTTTGATCTGTTCGACGGCACGGCGCTGCTTTTTTCCCTCTCGCTTCTGAGGGTGGTGTGTATGCTTTTCGAACTTTTCGACGGCGTCATTCTGCTGCTCTCCCGTTGGTTTAACCCCTCGCGCGGCGAAAAACCGGGTTGGCGCGTCAACTTTGAGCGGAGAGCCGGTGCGGCCAGCGAACGGTTCCTCCATTGGAAAGACGGCTACGGCAAGGTGAAAAGGCTTCGGTTTACCTTTGAAAACACCGTGAGTATGGTTTCCCGCTCCTTCGCTTTTACCATGACGATGACCTGTCTTGGTCTTTGTATGCTCTTCCTCTATATGATTTTGTTCTGAACTCTTGAAAAACACGAAAAAACATGGTATAAGAAAAAGGATCGTTTGCAGCGATGAACGCCGATAAACATCTCGCACCCCGGCGTGTCGCCGCGCATACACTGAGGGTGCGAACGTATCCCCGTTCCCGCAAAAACTGCAAAAAACCTTCGCGCTGTCAGACCGTCAGCGGCGGAGTATAAACGAGCGCGCCGCCGTTCTTCCGGCAGTATGCTAGCGGCAAAAGTTGTTTGCGCGCCGGGGATTTTTTGAACCGGGAGTGCACGGAATGTGCGGAACGGGAAACCCGGGAAACCCGGAACCCGGGAATTTGGGAATCCGGGAACCTGGGAACCTTCGGACGCAAAGAGGAGCCCGCGAAAGATGAAAAAGGCGGAACCTTTCGGATTGAAAAACGGTTTTGCGTGGGGAGACCGGGTTCACCCTACCATAGGAAAGAGAGGAAAAAACATGAGTGAATACAGAGTTGCAATTTTGGGCGCCACAGGAGCGGTTGGGCAGGAAATGATCAAAATTCTTGAGGAATACGATTTTCCCACAAAGGAACTTATCCCTTTGGCTTCAAAGAGAAGCGTCGGTAAAACGCTGAGGTACAAAGGAGAAAATTTTACAATCAAAGAGGCAAACGAAGGGGCTTTTGAACATGCGGACATCGTTTTGGGCGCGGCGGAAAACGACGTGGCCGAGGCCTTCGCTTCGCACATCGTCAAAGCAGGCGCCGTTTTTATTGATAATTCCTCCGCTTTCCGGCTCAAAGAGGACGTTCCGCTGGTGGTGCCCGAGATCAACGGCGAGGATGCGAAAACCCACAGGGGCATCATTGCCAACCCCAACTGCTCCACGATTATCACATTGATGGCCGTTGCGCCTATCGCACGCATCTCGCCCATTGAAAAAATGGTTGCGTCCACCTATCAGGCGGTTTCCGGCGCGGGCGTGGGGGGCATCAGGGATTTGGAAAGTCAGGTGTCCGCGTACGTAAAGGGAGAGGAACTTCTCAATGGCACATTCCCCTATCCCATTGCCTTCAACCTGATTCCGTGCATCGGCGGCGTGCAGGAAAACGGATATACATCCGAGGAAATGAAACTGCAGAACGAGGGAAGAAAAATTCTGCATTTGCCGAAGATGAAGGTGTCTTGCACCTGTGTGCGCGTTCCTGTTCTGCGCAGCCATTCCATCTCGGTGAACATTGTGACAGAGAGAAAGGTGTCTGCGGCGGAGGCGCGAGACGCCCTTGAACGCAGTCCCGGCGTGATTCTTGCCGACCGAACCGCGCAGAACGTCTATCCCATGCCGCTGCACGCTTCGGGCGCAGACGCGGTGCATGTGGGAAGAATCCGGGAGGATCTTTCGGAAGAACGGGGGTTGAGCCTTTTCTGCTGTGGGGATCAACTGCGTAAAGGCGCCGCGGCAAACGCCGTCCAGATTGCGCAGCTGCTGGTCGGACAGTGACTTTTGCCGCCGTTTTCGGCGTTTTTGGCCGGGAAATTCTGAAAACCGTCGGTTTTTCGTTGAAATTTTCCGGCTTTTCTTTATTTTCTGGGATTTCTTTATTTTTCAAAGTGAAGACAAAGTCTTATGCGGGGCTTTGCCCCGCGCCCCATTTAAGGGGATTTTTCCGAAAAGTC
>CANQNM010000093.1 GCA_947625265.1 uncultured Clostridia bacterium | reverse complement strand
ACCTCTTCCGCTTGTCTGCCCCCCTTTCGAACTCTTTTTAAAACGGCGTTGACCCGGAGCATCAGTTCTTTAGGGGAAAATGGTTTGACGACATAGTCGTCGGCGCCGATTTCAAAACCGTTGATCCGATCGTATTCCTCCCCTCGTGCCGAGAGAAGTATGATCGGTAGGTCGGGCGAATTTTTCTTGATCTCCCTTCCGGCGGAAAACCCGTCTAACTCCGGCATCATGATGTCCAGAATCACCAAGTCATAATTGTTTTGTCTGCATTTTTCCACCGCCTGCATTCCGTTTTCCGCTTCCTCGATTTCGTATCCTTCAAAGGCGGCGTATTTGGCGATCAATGTGCGGATGGCCGATTCGTCGTCTACAATCAGAAGTTTATACATGTTTATACCCTTCCTTCCTGAGTTGTCACAGAGTTTGTAGGCCTCGGTCGGCTTTCGGTCGCAGGTTACGTTTTTTCCCGCGAGGTGCGAGAGCCACAAAATCTGTGCCTGAAAAAGTTCGTTTTTCAGATTTTTAGGCTTTTTCTTTCATTTTCGTGTCCTTGTCAAAACGGAGGCAGCGCCAAGGTGCATACCTCCGTCAGATTCTGTTGGGAGCGAGGAGCGACGTTTCAGAATTCGGGGTTTTCGGATTTTCGGTTCCCGGCGTTTTCGGTGTTTGGCGTCAATTTCCGGGCAGAATCCTCAGACCGATGTTCCGCGCGTAGGATAGGTTTCCCCCTCACTCATCTGTACATTTCGACGACCCTGATTTTCACGGTGACTTCCTCAAGGGTATACCGGCTTTGCATAAATCCGTAACTCACCGAAACCAAACGTGTAACCTTGACGGTCAATTCCTGTCCGGTTTGAGCGCCGTCAAGGATGGCGTTGATATCCTCCATGCCGTGGATTTCCGTATCGTTTACCGAACGGATCACATCCCATGCGGCGAAAGTGTTTTCATTGTCCACGTAGTCCACAAGGCCGTCGGAAACGAGATAGATTCCGTATAGCGGCGAGCCGTTGAGTTCTTCGATCTTGCGCACCAGGTTGGAGGAAGTGAATTCCTTATAGTTTTCCGCGTTGATTTCATAGCATCCGGTGATGCCGATGGATTTGCGGAGCGTGGAGGTATCGTTTGCGATCATGCGTTCAATCACCGATTTGACGGTATCGATGGGTATGGCAAAGCCCAACCCTTCAATCCCGGAAGCGGCTGTTTTGGCATTCACGATCCCGATGAGGTTTCCGTCAATATCGAAGCATCCGCCTCCCGAGTTCCCGGGGTTGATAGCGGCGCTGATCTGCATCAGATTCATTTCCGTGCCCTCGACATTGATGTCGCGCGACAGAGCGCTGATAATCCCTGGAGTGACGGTGTTCGCAAGAGTTCCCAAGGGATTTCCGATGGCGATTACCGTTTCACCCACGGCAAGATCTGCGCCGTTTCCCTGAGAAACGGGCAGAAGCCCTTTGACATTGATACGCAGGAGCGCCAGGTCGTTTTGGGCGTCTGTGGAGATGCAGGTCGCTTGATATTTACTGCCGTTTTCCAGCATGACCGTGATGGAGGATGCCCCGTCCACTACGTGGTTGTTGGTGACAATATACCCGTCGCTGCTCCAGATAACGCCGCTGCCGGCGCCTTCTCCTCCGGAAAGCGTTACGGTGATGGCAACCACTGACGGGGAGCACTTGGCGGAAGCAACCACAAGAGCGTTTGGGTTGTTCAGCAATTCTCGGTTGACCCATTCGTCCACATTGTAGGAGGACGGTTCAGTGGGCTTAGGTGTCTGTTTTTCATTCAGCAAGCCGGAAGCGGCGGGGGAATTGTAGGGAAGGTTTGGCAGGGCTTCCCTGTTCACAATGAAGGCGCCGATGGCGACGACCGTCAGCACGATGCAAAGAAGGATGGAAAGCGCCAAAGCTGTGGCCACAACGGCCAAAGCGACTTTAAGACCCCGGTTTCCGTTCTTTGCTCTTTTGTTTTCTTTTGTTTCTCCCGAGGGATGCGGCGCGCTGGCGGCAAATGTGCGGCGTTCGGGCGTCGGCTTGTCTGATGGCACAGTGCCTTCCGATGACGGACGGTTCGGGGAGGAGGAATCTCCCTTCTCTGCTTTTGCGTTATCCATACCGTATGCGTCATCTGTGGGTTCCGCGGCGTTTCTATCGGTTGTCTGACCTGTGCCCTCCGCTCTATCAGGAGCGTTTGTGCTCTTTTCGGCGTTCTCATTCCCGACGCTGTCTGAACCGTCCGGTCTGGCGTCCGCTGCGCAGGATACATCCTTTTGCTGTTCTTCATAGAGATATTTCTCGGCGCGCGGATCATCCTGCCCAGCCGCACCCGACGTTTCACCGTGGGAAAGAACCGATTCACCGGAAATCCCTTCTTCGCCATTGGAACGTTCCGGCGGTATTTGTTCACGATCCATACAATTCACTCCTTTGACTGTTTGTTGAAAACAGTATACTCGTTTTATGTGACAGTTATTTGAAAAATACTTTAAAGCTGCCTGAAAAATCGGTTGACACGTTTTCACGTACCTGTATTTTATCCCGTTCATTTGGGTTTGTCAAGCATATTGTGCAAAGGACAACCGTATATTTATATAAAAGCAGGGTTGGGGCATGCACGGACACGCTCTCTTATGTAACCGTAGTCAGAGAGCGGAAGGTTGACGCGGAGGCTCCCGTGTCATCTCATGCACTCCCTTCCTGAAGAATTTTATAGAGCCATGCGAAAGAAGGGCCTGAGTTTCCGGCTGTAGAACGGGTGCCCGGTGCTCGAATGTGACAAAGAGAGGAAACGATACGATGACAGGAAAGAGAAAAATCTTCAAAATCAAACTGTACACAATGCTGCTGCCCATATTGATGGTGATATTGGTTTGCGCTCCTATGCTGACCAGCCCTTTTGAGGGGAAATACCATGAGAGGGAATACGGGGAAAAGGATGTTTCAAAAAATTCGGAAGACGATTCTTCCGAAACGGTCTCTTTTGCGGAAACCTCTGTCGGAGAATATGGAGAAGAATCGAAGACCGATTTTTTAAACCCCAATTCCGATAAGGAGTCCAAAGATTTTTCTGATTCATTTTTATCAAAGGACTCTTTTCCCTCCGAAGACCCTGCGCCGTCAGTGGATCCTACCCCGTCAGTAGACCCTACCCCGTCAGTAGACCCTACCCCGTCAGTAGATCCTGCCCCGTCAGTAGATCCTACTCCGTCGGTGAATCCTTCCCCGTCGGTAGATCCTGTCCCATCAGTAGAACCTATTCCGTCGGCAGATCCCTCACCTTCAGAGGAACCGGAGGATGAGGTTCTCAACGTGACGATGTATGACATACATAGCGGAAAAATTGTAAGGTTCGCTTTGGAGGATTATGTTCTCTACGCTCTGGCCGCTGAAATGTCCACCGAAGGGGAAAAGATAGAGGCGTTGAAGGCGCAGGCAGTGGCAATACGGAGTTTTATTGTTTCAAAATCTTTTGTGGATTATCCTCAGCACCACGGGGCAATTGCCTGTAACAGTTATGCACACTGCATGGCATGTAAAAGCGTGGATGAATATTTCAAACTGTCCGAAAAATCCCGCAGGCTTTATGAAAGGGCCGTGAAGGAGACAGAGGGACAGGTGCTCACATACAACGGCAAAGTGGCGACGACCTATTTTCACTGGTGTTCTTACGGGTATACCGAGTCCGCAAAGGACGTGTTCGGAAACTATGTTCCCTATCTTGTCCCCGTTTTGTGCAGCGCTGACAGCGAGATGATCTCAAAAAAGAGTTATACCTGCCGGGAACTTCTTATAGAACTTTTGGGAAAGAAAGAGGGTGGAGCGCTTTACGCATCTCTGAGTTATGACCAAAAGGGATTTGCCGATGTGGCACAGACAGACGGAGGACGGGTGAAAAGCGTGATAATCTGCGGAAAAAAATTTGAGGGATTGCAAATCCGTGAAATTTTGAATCTCGCTTCCACCGATTTTAAACTCTCTTACAACAGAAATACCGAAACCTTTACCTTTGCGGTGTACGGCAGCGGTCACGGCGTGGGTATGAGTCAATCGGGGGCGAAGGTGATGGCCGCGGACGGGAAGACCTATGGACAGATTCTGACACATTTCTATAAAGGGACGGTTCTTTCGCTTATTACAGATAAAATGTATCCGGATGTGTAGGGAAAAATAAGAAAAATACTTGCAAAATCCTTTAAAGTGTGCTATACTTCTTCGGTAAACGCTGGGATAAAGAGCGCACTTTTCGGGTTTTTCCGCAGAGAATCACCGTCGCAGGCTGAAAGCGGTGTGAAAAATGAAATTTGCGGTTCGCTTTGGAGCGGGATCGGGGAAGACGGATTCGTTTGTAGCCGGTCACGGAGGACGCCGTTATCCGTCAAAAAGCGCCGTGCGTTTGCGCGGAATAAAGGTGGTACCGCGGAGAGGTTCTTCGTCCTTTTTGGAAGGAGAACCTCCCTTTTTGTCGGTATTGTAAACGCACTGTGCGGCAGATATTGTATTTTTGCTTTCCGCGCGCTTTCTTCTCTGCTTACACGGAAAAAGAAAACCGTGCCACGCAGAAGAATATCCGAAGGAAGGCGGAATTTTGTCGTTTATAAAAACCGGAAAAAAGGAAAGGGGCCCTTTTAAGGGCGGGTATTGCGATCAAAAGATGAGTTTATCAAATGTAAACGGGTTGAAAGAAAGCGGGACAAAGAAAGAGTCCAAGACGAAGGCTGCAGCCGATGCGACGAAGGCTGCCGGCAAAGCAAACGATGCCGGCACGCATGATGCGGCGGGAAAAAAGGGAAGCGCACGCGCAAAAGAAATTCTGCGCGAATATGCTATGATCACCTTCGGAATTTTTCTTGTGGCGGTGGGCGTGTATTTTTTCAAATTTCCCAACAATATTTCTACCGGCGGTGTGACCGGGTTGGCGGTGGTTTTAAATCAAATTTTCCCTGCGGTGTCGGCTTCAAATTTTGTTTCCATTTTTAACGTCTTCTTTCTCATTCTCGGTTTTGCGGTTCTGGGAAGGAATTTTGGCGTTAAAACGGTGTACGGATCGTTGCTGCTTTCGTTATTTCTTGAACTGTTTGATCTGATTTTCAAATTCTGCAATGTACCCGCGACTTTTCTGCCTTTGACCGTTACCCAGGCCAATCCTACAGGCGAACCGGTTCTGGAATTGTTTTTTGCCGTGGCGATTCCCGCAGTGGGTACGGCCATCCTCTTTTACAATGGCGGTTCTTCCGGCGGAACGGACATTTTGGCGATGATCATTCGAAAATATACCAATATGGACAGCGGCAGGGCGTTGCTCATCTCCGATGTATTGCTGGTGCTCCTGACATTCTACAGTTTTGAAACCATGAGCATGGCATGGACTACCGGACTTCTCTCCATGGCAGGACTGGTGTGTAAGTCCCTGGTGGTAGACAATGTGGTGGAGGACATCAACCGCTCCAAGTATTTTCTCATTGTCACTACCCACCGCGCCGAGGTGGAGGAATATATCACCAAAAACCTGAAACGCGGCGCGACCACGTGGCAATGTGAGGGTGCATACACCCACGGGGAGGAATATGCGCTGATTACCGTTATGAGTCGCTATCAGGGATATCACTTGCGGCGCTTTATCAAGACGATTGATCCTAAGGCCTTTGTCATCGTCACCAATAGCAGTGATATTGTTGGCAAGGGATTTAAAGAGATATAAGGTTAGCATTTAGGAAGGGAGTTGAAAAAATGTTCGCACAAATATCAGAACTCAGAGAAAAATTCAGGGAAAAATTGGCCGGGGCGAAAAGTGCTGCAGACGTGGAGAACCTTCGGGTGACGTTCCTTGGAAAAAGCGGAAGTGTAACCGGGTTGTTAAAGAACATGGGGGGGCTTTCTCCTGAGGATAAAAAAACCGTGGGACAGGCGGTAAACGACTTGAAGAACAAAGTCGGGGAGGAACTGGCGCGTAAACTTCAGGAATTTCAGGAGTTGGAACTGAAAAGAGAACTGGAATCGCTGCCGGTTTTCGATGTGGCGGCTCCCAAAGATCTGCAAAGAGGATCCTACCATCCTATCACGTTGGTGCAGCGTCAGTGTGAAACGGTTTTCAGGTCTATGGGATTCACGGTGGAGGACTACAGTGAAATTGTCACAGACTACGAGTGTTTTGAATCGCTGAACATTCCGAAATTTCATCCGGCCAGAGATATGCAGGACACCTACTATCTGGACAACGGCCAGCTGCTCAAAACTCAGACTTCGGCAGCGCAAAACGCGATTTACAGGAAATACAGGGATCGGCTTTTGAAGGATGGAACGCCCATCAAGGCAATTTTCCCGGGAAGGTGTTTCCGAAATGAATCGACCGATGCATGCCATGAAAACACCTTCTTCCAAATGGAAGGTGTGATGGTGGACAAAAACATTTCGATTTCCAACCTGATTTTTTTCATGAAAACCATGCTTTCAGAGGTGTTTCAAAGGGATATCAAGGTGCGTTTGCGGCCTGGATTTTTCCCTTTTGTGGAGCCGGGTTTTGAATTGGACATCAACTGCCTGATTTGCGGAGGTGCGGGATGTCCCTCCTGTAAACACAGCGGATGGTTGGAACTTTGCCCCTGTGGGATGATCCATCCCAACGTTTTGAGAGAAGGAGGCATTGATCCGGAGGAATATACCGGTTTTGCGTTCGGACTGGGATTGACAAGACTGGCCATGATGAAATACGGTGTCAAGGATATCAGAGATCTGAACGGAGGACTGCTTCAGAATCTCGATCAGTTCACCGACGACCGTCTGTAGTGCGGAAGGGTGTAAGGTTGAGGAAGGAGAGAAAAAAATGTATATTTCAATGAACTGGATTAGGGATTTTGTAGATTTGTCGGGCATAGACACAGATAAATTGATCCGTCAGTTTTCGCTGTCCACAGCCGAGGTGGAGAATGAGATTTTCCATAAAGGAAGAGACATTTCTGGTGTCGTTGTGGGAGAAATTCTTTCGGTAAGCGCCCATCCCAAGTCCAGAAAACTTCATCTTCTGAAGGTGGACGCCGGCGGAACCGAGCCTGAGGATGTGGTGTGCGGCGCGCCCAATGTACGCGTGGGCATGAAAACGGCTTTTGCAAAACTTGGCGCACAGGTGGGAGATATCACCATTGCCCCCAGAGATCTTGCGGGGTATGTGTCGCGGGGTATGTGTTGTTCTGAAAAGGAACTGGGCATCAGCGACAATCACGAGGGGATCATGGATCTGCCATCGAATCTTCCCAACGGTACGGACTTGAAGACCGTTTATCAGATTGAGGATACGGTTTTCGAGGTAGACAACAAATCCCTGACCAACCGTCCTGATCTCTGGGGACACTACGGCATCGCGCGGGAGTTTGCGGTTTTGGCGG
>CANQNM010000092.1 GCA_947625265.1 uncultured Clostridia bacterium | reverse complement strand
AGGCGCGGTTCAATGACCGCATAAATTTGTTGTCATAGCAGTGGCAGTAGGAGGTCTCGGCGCATTTGTCGGTGAACTCCTGCAAAATTCGCGAGCGCAGTTCGATTTTATAGCAGGAAATAAAGCCTCCGATATAACTGGTCAGCGCATCGGACAGGAAACTTCCGCCGATAAAGAAGGCCGCCGTGAGAAGAAGTTCGAGGGCGGAACTATGGGATTCCAGGCACGCAAGGATCTTCGGGGACATGTAAAACCCGAAGATCGCGCTGGCCACCCCGCCTGCAATCTGAAAGAAAAGAAACAGCGGCACCTCCGGGCGATAGCGAACCCCCCTGCCAAAGAAGTAGCGAAGACAGCGGAACATACCGTAGCGCGGCTTTTCCTTTTTTTCTTTTGGCTTCTCATTTAGTTTCTTTTTTGACATTTTCTCACTTCCTTTTGTTCTGTCTTGACATCAACATATCACAAAAATCCCCGAATGTGTGAATTCGGGGACGAAATGTCATTCTGAGGGGATAAGTTGCGCCACGTTACGGCTTTTCTTTGGTCAAGGGCAGCAAAATTTCTGTCGTGAACGCTCCTTCCTCAGAGTTGCGGGATAGATAGCCGCCGAGACGCTTTACAACGTCGTCAATTCTGCCAAGACCCAACCCGTGCTCGCCGCCCTTGGTGCTTTTAAATATATTCCCTATTTTTAGGAGTTTTCCCGAGGATGTAAAATTCAAAAAAGAAATATAGAGTTGGTTTCCCTTTACATCCATATAAACGCGTATGACCCTTTTTTCCTCCGGCAACTGGGCGCTTGCCTCAATCGCGTTGTCAAAAAGATTGCCAATGACCGTGCAGAGATCGACCGCGGATATCGAAAGAAGTACGGGAATATGCGCGTCGGCTTCGACCCTGATTTTTCGGTCGCTTGCAAGGGCAATTTTGGAATTCAAAATCGCGTCGGCCATCGGGTTGCCGGTCTTTATGACCGTATCGACAGTATAAAGATCGGCCTCCAGCAAGTCAAGATATTTTGCGATTGCCTCAAGATCTCCTCCTTCGGTATAGGACTTTAAGACCTGTATATGATTGCGGTAGTCGTGACGCCAACCCCGCATTTTTCGGTACATATTGTCTACCTCTAAAAAATGCGTCTTCAAAAGTTCCCGCTGATACGCCTCTATCCGTCTGTTTGCTCTTTTTCCAAACATATTCTCACCTACATTTTCATAGCGATGATGGCGCGGTTGACCTTTTCGTAAGCGCCACGCGGCAGAGGAACCGTTTTGCCGTCTTTCAGATATATCTCAGAGCGTGTCACGCGTATGATGAAGCCAAGATTCACGATATACGAGCGCCCCACGCGCAAAAATCTGCCGTCAAGTTCACTCTCGATTTCTTTCAGCGGCTTTTTCAGGGTATAGTCCCGCCCCGCGTGGACAGTGATATAGTTTTTTATGACCTCAATATGACTGATTTCGTAAATCGGCAAAAGAACCGTCTCGTCGGGCGTTTCAAGCAAAAGTCTTTTGCCGTCGTCCGCGATTTTTTCGACGGCCCGCGACAGCACCGAGAAGAACTTTTCTCTGTTGACAGGCTTTAAAAGGTAGTGCAGCGCCGCAACGTCGTACCCCTCGGAAATATAGTCGGAGTAAGCGGTTATGAAAACGATCTGCATCGTCTTGTCCTCGCGCCGTAACTTCTTCGCGAGTTCCACGCCCGACTGCCCGGGCATCTCTATATCTAACAGCAGAATATCAGGACGCTGTTCTTCGTAGGAAAACAAAAACGCCTCGGCACACGAAAATTCATGCACGAGGACGTCCGCCCCCGACTGATTTGCCCAGTCAAGGACGAGAGATTTGATGTATGCGCGCTCAGAAGCATTGTCGTCGCAGAGAGTGAGGGTAAGCATGTAGGCTCCTTACGGTTTCTTTGAGAAATCATGGTTTTAAGAAAAATCAAGGGTGTGAATCGAAGGAATTTCACCGAGTACAGGGCTTTACAATGCTTTGTACTCAAGTCCTTTGCTGTTTGAGTACCTATTTTTTACCGACGAGGTCGAAAATTTCAAGGGATGAAAGATACACACCCTTTGAGTAGATGATACCTGAAGATCATACGTTTTTATCTTCATAAAACGGACATTTACCATCGAAAGTCAATTTATCCCGAAGTTCGTATAAATTATCTCCATTCGCATCTTCTTCATGTATAGATTCATACATTTTTCAACAGTCTGCGAAGTGCCTATCATATTCTGTACAGGCCGGAAAGACAGTGATTTTCTCACTTCATTTCTCTTTCATGAATATCATGCCCATCGAATAACACACCGTATCAAAATAGGCGTGCAATTTTGCCTGATTACAACTCTTTACAATAAAAATAAAAAAGATATTCTCGATAGTTTGACGTATATTCAAACCTTCGAATGAAATTTCAATTGTCCCCGAAAGGGGCGCCGCACCTCTTCACTTTTCGATCTTACTTCCAAAAATCGACCCAGCGAAAGAGTGAAGAGTGAGGAAGTAAAAATCGGCAAGCGTCTTACGACCCTTGCCGATTTTGGCGGAGAGATAGGGATTCGAACCCTAGAACGGTTCACCGCCGTTACACGATTTCCAGTCGTGCGCCTTAGACCAACTCAGCCATCTCTCCGTTTGTCCGCGGGGGGAAGTATACCACAGTTCTGAAAAAATGTCAAGCCCTATTTTTCATTTTGTTTGTTTTTCCGCCGGAGATTGGCAAGCGGATTGGCGTCCATGGCGCTGCGCACCTGCGCGTCGTTCACATGGGTATAGATCTGAGTGGTGTTCAATTGCTCATGACCGAGAATCTCCTTCAAAACCCTCACATCCACGTGACCTTCCTGATACATGAGGGTCGCCGCGGTGTGGCGGAGTTTGTGTGTGGACAGATGTCTGAATTCAAGCCCGGCTCTCTCAAGATATTTGTACACGATGTGCTGCACCGTCGGTCTGCTGACTCTCTTTCCCAGCCGTGAAATGAACAGCGCATTTTTGTCCTTTATCTCCCGACTGCCCCGTACTTGCAGATACGAGGCAATCGACTGTCTGGAAGCATCGTTTAAATAAATCACCCGCTCTTTACTGCCCTTCCCGATCACCCGGAGTTTGGTGAAATTTCGATCCATGTCCGACAGATTGATCCCCACCAATTCTGAAAGACGTATGCCGCAGTTGAGAAAAAGCGTGAGGATACAGTAGTCCCGTTCCCGATTCTCCGATTCCCCGTCAGCCTCCACCGCCTCCAAAAGATCAATGCTTTCTTCCAAACTTAAATATTTCGGCAGCCGTTTATCGATTTTCGGCGTGTTGATGGCAACGGCCGGATTCACCTCCAGAACCTCCCGCACATTCACCAGGTATTTGAAAAAAGATTTGATGGAGGAAAGTTTTCTGGCTCTGGCGCAGGGTTTATTGCCCCGCTCGTCGGTCACATACCGCAAAAATCTGAAAACATCGTCCCCCTTCACCGCCCGCAGTTCTTCAAGGGAAAAATCCGAGATGTTCTCGGCGTTCAACTCTTCCCCCGTCGGGATTCGATGTTTTTGCGAAGCGCGCAGATACTGAAAAAACATTATAAGATCGGTTTTGTATTGCTCGATGGTCAGTTTCGAACGGTTCAAATGGCTCATATAGTTACAGAAATTGTTCAACTGTTCCGGACACTCCATGATAGATGTTCACCGCTCCTTTTTTGGTTCTTTGGGATTGTTCTTTCTATCCCCAATTTCTAAACTTTAAAACGTTAAGCGCTCCGGTTCCGATCTGTCCCAACACCGCGCACCGCGCCGAACGCCGCAGCATCTGCCGCAGGTGAAAACACATAAGGAAGGAATCTCGCGCCAATGTGTTTTTTCACGCTTTTTTTCCCGATTTCTGCATATTTTTTCACCGAATTCATAAAATGCACTTGCAATCTTCAGAAAAGCATACTAAAATGGAGGAACAAGAATTTTTTAAGAGGACAAACTCATGCAAATCATCAGGAAAAATTTTTATACAGTGATCAAACTGTGGGTTAATCAATTCGGATCCATGTTCTTAGGAATCCTTCTTCTGCTTCCCGCCGCAGGCGGTCCGGACTGGCTTTTGCCCGCCGCCAGCGGGTTTGTCGCCATCTTCTATCTGGTGCTCATTTTCTGGGTCTGCTGCGAACTAGGACTCCGGGACAGCGTTTCCATAGAAATCGGGAAAACCAAAAGAGTCTGGTACACGGGCACGTTGCTGGCGCTGGTAGCAAACTCCGTGTCCATCCTTGCAAGCATTGTCTCGTGCGTTTCCAAAGCGCTGATCCCGGGAGTGGACTACCTCTCCTCCGCCTCCAAAGCCACAGGAGTTTTCGCCAACGTCTACGCGCTATCTACCGTCGTCAACGAAATCCTTCATTTGATGTACAGAGGCCTTTTGATCTTTTTCAAACTGGGCAACTATCCTTTCATCTACCTGCCCATTGTCCTTCTATCGGTCATTGACTGCACCCTCGGGTATCTCGCCGGCACAAAAGGCATGTTCGCCTCGCTTTTTTCAAAAAAGAAACCCGAGTAGGTTCTATTCCCAAAATGGGACGGCATACAGATAAAGTACCGGTCTTTTACCCTTCTGAACCCTTCCATACCCTTTTGTCGGATTTCAAAGAGGGGTTCTCCAAGCGGTGGGCGGAGTTCCGGAATTTCTTCGAAAGGAACCACATCTGTCTGTATGAAAATGTCCATCGTACGTTTCACAGCCCTGTTCACTGCGGCGGCGGTGCTTCTTGTTCTGTCTGTCGCAGCCCTGTCTGGACAACTGGGGCAAATTGACCGCCTGATCCCCCCCATTTTAACAGAAGATTCCCAGACTGTCAATAACACCGGCGAAAAAATCACCGTCATCCTCGACGCCGGACATGGAGGAGAGGACGGGGGTGCGTCCGGCCTTAACGACACGCTTGAAAAGGATCTGAACCTTCAGTTGACACTGCGCATAAGAGACCTGCTTACCGCCTGCGGCTACAACGTCCTTCTGACGCGCACCGACGACTCCATGCTCGGAAATGGAGAAAAGGGACGAAAAAAATTGGAAGATCTGCGGTGCCGTCTGAATTTCTCCAACGGTCACCCGGAAGCGGTTCTTGTGAGCATTCACATGAACAAATTTCCCATGGAATACTGCAAAGGCATACAACTTTACTATTCGGCGAACAATGGCGAAAGCCTGCCTCTCGCCAACTGCTTTCACAGTCTTGTGAAAAAAGAATTTCAAAAGGACAACGAACGGGAAGTCAAAAAAGCGACCAGTTCCATATATCTTTTGGACCGGGCACAAATTCCCGCAATCCTCATAGAGTGCGGATTCCTTTCCAATCCGGAGGAATCGAAACTTCTGAAAGACGAGACTTACCAAAAAGAACTGTCACTCCTCTTTTTAACGGCGTTGGGCGACTATTTCTCCTCCAAAGCCGACGCCTGAAAACCCCAAAAGAAAGGACCGTTTGAATTTGAAATGGCGACAAGTGTAAAAATCAAGACCGTATATGTGTGCGATGAATGCGGCTATTCCAACGCCAAGTGGATGGGCAAATGCCCATCCTGCGGCAGTTGGAACAGTATGACAGAAAAAACGGTTCTCCCCGAACCCACCGTGCAATCGGCGTCCCGACATGCGGGACTGATCTCTGCGGAAGACGACCAAGCGCAGCCTTTCGACGATTTGCAGCTTCCAGAATACATGCGCGTGAGCACCGGTTCTGCTGAGTTAGACCGGGTGTTGGGCGGGGGAATTGTCCAAGGATCGGTGGTGCTGCTGGCGGGAGAACCGGGTATCGGAAAATCCACGGTTCTTTTGCAGATCTGCAAATGTTTAGGAAAAACATCGAAGGTGCTTTATACCTCCGGTGAAGAATCCAAATGGCAACTCAAGTATCGGGCCAAGCGACTGGACGCAGGATGCGCCAACCTTTTTGTGCTTACCGAAACAAACATCGACAAAATCCTGGCAGAAACCGAAAGGGTCCGCCCTGACTACCTGATTGTCGATTCGATTCAGACGGTTTACGACGAACGGGTGAACTCCGCGCCCGGTTCTGTTTCTCAGGTGCGCGAAACCGCCATGCGCATCATCAACAGAGCGAAAAATCAAAACGTTTCGGTGATTCTTGTGGGTCATGTGAACAAAGAGGGCGGAATTGCCGGGCCAAAGGTCCTAGAACATATGGTAGACGCGGTGCTCTATTTCGAGGGTGATCTGCAAAACGCCTTCCGCATCATCCGGGCGGTGAAAAACCGCTACGGCTCCACCAACGAAATCGGCGTGTTCGAGATGACCGACCGGGGTCTTGCAGAGGTGCCCAATCCCTCCCTCATGCTGCTTTCAGGCAGGCCCAAAGGGGTATCCGGAAGTTGCGCCATGTGCCTTATGGAAGGATCCCGACCGCTCATTGCTGAGGTTCAGGCTCTTGCCGTTCCCTCTGTGTTTTCCTCTCCCAGACGCACAGCCGGAGGATTGGACTACAACCGATGCTGCCTGATTCTGGCGGTTTTGGAGAAACGTTTGGGTCTGCGTTTCTCCGCTCTTGACGTCTATCTAAACGTCGTGGGCGGTTTGCGCGTGGAAGAACCGGGAGCGGATCTTTCTGTGGCACTGTCGCTCATCTCATGTCTGAAAGATTTGCCGTTGGACGAAAAACTCCTCGCTTTTGGTGAGTTGGGACTTGCGGGTGAACTTCGTCCGGTGGCATTCGCGAACGAAAGAATAAAAGAGGCGGCAAGACTTGGTTTTACCACCGTCCTTTTGCCCAAAGGAAACGCCGAAAGAAACAAAATTCCAGCCTGCGACGGCGTCCGGGTCATTCCCGTGCGCTCCATTTTTGACGCGCTGCGCGTTTTTACCGAAAAGACCGATCAAACACCCTGAATTCCAGTTTTTATAACATTTCTTTCCCCTTTGTAGATTTTTTCCCGCGGGACGGCGCCAATCTTCCTTCCGCGGACTGTTTTTATAAAAAAGTGCGAAAAAAGTCCAAAAAACAAGCCGCCGCGCGAAACACCGCGACGGTGGCAGAGAACATTTTGACTGCAAGGGCCGAGAAGTTCTCCCCTGCCGGTTTTCCGGCGTCCTCTTCGTACATACCCAAAAGAAAGGAGCGATTTCATGACCCAATGGATTTTGAAGTTTTTCGTCAAAGACTACCGGCACACTGAGCGCGCGGAGGTGCGCGCCGCCATTGGAAAAACGGCTGGCGGCGTAGGTGTCTTTGTGAACCTTCTGCTTTCGCTGCTCAAAATTCTAACAGGAGCGCTCCTGCTGGGAGGATCGGTTTCCGTGATCGCCGACGGCGTCAATAACCTTTCGGACGCGGCTTCAGGGCTGATCTCCTTCTGGGGCTTCAAACTTTCCGAAAAACCTGCCGATGCGGAACATCCCTACGGCCACGGACGCTATGAATACCTTTCCGGCCTGATGGTGGCGCTGTTCATCATGGTCATCGGCTTCGAACTGCTCAAAGGCAGCGTAGAAAAAATCTTTTCGCCGGAAAAAACAGAGTTCCACTATGCCGTCGTGTTGGTTCTCGTGCTGTCCGTTCTTTTGAAGTTCTGGCTTATGGGGTTCAACAAAAATCTTGCTAAACGCATCTCCTCTGACACCTTGCGCGCCGCCTCCGCCGACAGCCGCAACGACGTGATCAGCACCCTTGCAGTTCTCGTGTGTGCGCTTCTTGGAAATTTCACCCCTTTTGACCCCGACGGGTACGTGGGCGCCGCCGTGGCGCTGTTCATTTTGTACAGCGGTTTCCGTCTTG
>CANQNM010000091.1 GCA_947625265.1 uncultured Clostridia bacterium | reverse complement strand
GAAAGATACATTTTTAAATTCTATATGAGGATCGGGTGAAGGAATTTTTGTTCCGCTTGTTTCGAGAATTGGCCTCATCTCCATAAATTCTTTTATATCCGCAACCTCGTCCGAGCTCTGAAAAAAACTCACCATAAGGTAGAAAATGTCGACGAAACTATCCCGCACCTGGCTTGCAACCGAAATATAGTAGGTAACATCACCGACTCCGATCGCGCCTGCGGCAAGTTTTACCAAAGCAAATCCGTACGCGATCAACTCAATTACCGTAAGGAAAAAAAACTGCACAATCCAAGTAAGCTGATTCTTTGCCCTGAGCTTCAGTTTTGCATCCTTCCACTCCAACCAAGCGCTTTCATACTTATCAATGAAATATTCCTGCACATTATAGATTTTTATCTCTTGTCTGCAATTGCCAAAGAACAGATCCTTATAATACTCGATCCTTCTTTCGGCTCCGGAATGATTCTTTTGAAATTGATAATCTACCTTATTGCTGTATTTCGATTGGAGAATCGACGGAATTATCAATATCACAATCACAGGAAGCATCCAAATATGCAGAGTGCATATCATAACGATCGCTACGATCAATTTTATAACGCCGCTAATAAAGTCAAATACGGTATTGACCATTGTCTCAGTAGAACTGCGCAAGTGAGAAGTGACATTCTTTAAGGTATTGTTCAAACTGCTCGAATCATAAAATGCAAGTTCTATCGACGACACCTTATTTACAATATAATTATCAAGATAATATCCAACCGCGTCGGTATATTTGTAGTTCACAAATTTGTTGAACAGACCGATCATTTTTTGAAGCAGTAAAGAAAGTGCATAACTTGCTGTAAGGAAGGTCACCGACAAAAAAATATTGCGCACATTCACCTCGAGCAGATTATTAAGAAGTTCTTTCCAGATCATCATTGGAATATAGGGCACAAGCGCGGTTATGATCGAGAAAAGTATATTCAGAATAAAATAGGTTCTCGATGCCGAAATGATCAATCTTGCGGAAAAGATGAAATTTTCAAAACACTTTTTGACCGTTTTTTTCATGATATTTCCCTCTCCACTTTGTATTTTTCAGCTTGCATTTGATAAAGCTTTGCATATCTTCCGTTCTTGGCAAGCAACTCATCATGCGTTCCCGATTCCATCAACTTTCCGTTTTCAAGCAGAAGGATTTTATCCACTAAAATAGAACTTGAAAGCCTGTGCGAGATCAAAATGCCGCTTTTGTTCTGGCATAGTTTTTTGAAAGAGCGGAATATCTCATCTTCTGCTTCAGGATCAAGCGCAGAAGACGGTTCGTCAAGAATAATAACGGGGGCGTTGCTAAAAAATGCCCGAGAAATCGCCACCTTCTGCCATTGACCGCCCGATAACTCGGCGCCACTATCATTGAAATTTCTTGTCATGTCGGTATCGTACTTATTTGGAAGGGAAGACGCAATCTTATCGGCTCCCGATGCGCTTGCGGCATATTCTATCCGAAATTCATCCTCTTTTTCCCTCATGTTTGAAAGTGCGATATTTTCGCGCAGAGTAAGGGCGTATTTGTTGATTTCCTGAAAACATATGCCGAAAACCTTACTGTAAACTTCCGCAGAATACTTCCAAATATTTATGCCGTTCAGCAGGATCTCGCCCGATTCAGGTTTATAAAATCTCAAAAGCAGTTTGATCAGCGTTGTCTTCCCCGATCCGTTGATTCCAAGAAGTGCCATTTTTTCGCCGTATTCTATTCGAAAACTGACATTCTTTAATGCATATTCCTTACTCGAAGGATACCGAAATGATACATTTCTAAATTCTATCGCAGGTCTTTCAGGTTCTGTATTTTCGTTACCGTATTCAGGAGTACTATCATATTGCAAAAAATCAAGAAATCTGTTCACCTCAGGAACGCAATACTGCAAATGACCTATGATCTGATTCAGCATCAAAGAGAATGATGAACCCGCCGAAAGCGCAAGGGAGATATACAAACTCATCTCACCGAGCGTCATCGCCTCATGAAAAACCGAAGAAACACCGTAAATAATGATTACAATTGTCCCCACCGATGTTAAAAGAGAGGCTGCGAAAGAATGCAGTGCACCTTTTTTGAAAACATGATATCTCTTTTTACGTATTGAAATCCAAAGCTGGTTATATTTTTCTTTAAAGTACTCAGTCAGGTTGTACAGCCGTACATCCTTTGCTGTATCGCCTGAAGTCAAAAGAGAGCGGTAATAATCTTTTTTTCTGTTTTCAGGAACATTATTTATAGAAAAAGAGCGCATTTCTTTCTTATTCTTGTTCTCGATAATCGCTCCGGGAATATAGGTTATCAAAAACAAGATCCCAAGCAACGGATTTAATGCAAGGAATACGACCGCGCTTGCCGCAAATCCTACAACCGAAGTAAACATCGACACAAACCATCCAATGCTTTCGGAAACTACACTTTTACTTTGGTTAGCTACTCGAATTGCATCTTGGTTTTGCGGATCGTCGAAATAAGCGGCATCAA
Source organism: uncultured Clostridia bacterium (assembly GCA_947625265.1). Classification (GTDB taxonomy): domain Bacteria; phylum Bacillota; class Clostridia; order Oscillospirales; family CAG-272; genus UBA11512. Next base: position 5,341 of record CANQNM010000091.1, on the reverse strand, counting down.
CATTCGCAACACGCAGCATTACCTTTTTATCAAGATACAGCGTGGCTTTGTTTTGCATATACTCTGCAAGGATTTGAGAAATTGATGAAAGAAAATTCACAAAGATCTTTCCCCCGAGAAGTACACAAACAAAAAACCAAACCGTCGTTATTATCCTACTATTCGTGTATATATCGACAAATTCGTCGATCAAATTTTTTTCAACAAATGGAGCACCGATATTCCACCAAAGGCGTCCGATCAAGCCAAAACAAATAACAACAACTCCCGCCAAACCGTTTTGCCTCATCATAAGTTTAAATAAATAAGATTCTGATGTCCAGACACTTTTTAATGTATGATTAAATTTTTCCATCAAAATGATCTCCTGATATATTCGCCAACTATTAAGTGATATAAATAGCAAAAAAAAGGGTACTGTTTTCGCAAATTCGACTCTGAGAAAATAAAGTTGTGTGCCGAATTCCCCGGCGGTGGAGCGGCTACGCTCCGCATATTTGCCCAAAAGCATACTTCATTCTACCAGAGTTCTTTGAGCATGTCTATCTTTATCCTTCTTTTTTCTGTTTTCTGCCTATGCACGGGTCTATAAATATGCCCATTCTATAAAACTCAAGGAAGACTGTAAAACGCTTTATGTTCCGAAATACGGATATACCGACGATCTATCGTTTATACTCCGGCTGGGTGAGAATTTTCACAATGTCCATCGAAGTCTCGGCGATCTTTGTCAAAAAAGAAAAGCCGTCAACTTGCAAATGCGACACTTTTCGCCCAATCGACAATAGTTTGTTCGTACTTATCAAAGCTTTTTTCCCGTGTAACAAACTGTATTATCCAAAAAGAGTCGGAGGATTTGTACAGCACAGTCAAATTGTGATATGTAACGCCGTCATCACCCGTAGATAAACGTTCATAACAGGTAAGTCCCTCGCGTGTCTCCAACTGCACCTCTAAGGAAAATCCGTTGTGCTCAAGAACCGCTGCGCCATACTCCCAAACGGTATAGTTCTCAAGACCGTTCAGCATGCTAAAATCCTCTTTCAGCGCAAAAACCGCCACATCCCCAGAGTCATAGCATGCGGTAAATCCCTCTTCGGTGCTTTCTTTGAACTGATCGGTCAACGTGATGCGCATTCCCTTTGAAGAAAATTCTTTAGGTTTGGATCCAGCCGTCAGACCGCCTTTCGTAAAAATCGTGCCGATCGCTGCGCCCACGACAATTCCCACGACAATTGCCGCAATGAGGATGGCCAGCCCGATTTTCATACTCTTTTTCCGATTTTTTAGCACCTCCCCGTCGGTGATGCCATCGAAACGGAAAGCGTTTCCGGTGGCAAGATTGAAACAATTTTTTCCGGAAAGCGAAATGTCCTCCCTTCCTTCCTGGATTTTACAATAGTCATTACAGTACCCTTTGGACAATTTATCGGCGATAATGAAAATTCTCGCCTCATTTTCGTCGATTGTAAAGGTTTTTTCCTCGCCGTTTTTCAGACTGCCCAGTCTGCGGCAGGACAGTCCATTGAGAGTAATGTCCTCCGAAGACGGATCTTCAATGTAGACGTTCATGCGCATAACAGATGCAACGAAACTTTTGTTGCGTTTGACAGTTAAATTTCTCATAAACTCCTCTTTATTTTGCTTTGATTTCATGTAAAATGCAGTACTCCCTGATGGCAAGCCGTTCCCGTGAACTTCAGAAATGAACGCGAAAAATACGCCCTGCTCTCACTTTTTTCCGTCCGTCAGGACACTTTTTGAAGAAATCCGTCCGGAAGTTGCGCAAAACATCGCACAGCACCCGGAAGCACAGAAATTTCCGCCTGGGTGCAATCCATAATCTCCCCATCGTAGCAGATTTGTCTGCACCCGGAGATTGTCATTTTTCGAATTCGTTTTAAAATCACCGTATCTCCGCACACAGGTGAAACGGTGCCGTGCGCCCTGTCTATATGGGTTCCCTTTCTGTACTTCCCAATCAGTCGAATGAAATTCAGTCTTCCGGTTTTTCTCACCAAAATCATTTCAAGCACTCCATCCCTCATATCGGAAAGAGGGGAACTGTGGAATCCGCCCCCGCACCATTGCCCATTGCAGACGGCGCAAAGAAGTGCCGGTTCCTCAAAATTGTAAATGCTGCCGTCTTCACACGTTGCGGAAATTTTAAACGATTCACCGAAAGGGCGGAAAAATTCGCGAACCACCCCAAGTATATAAGACAGACTCCCGGACACACCCAGTTTTCTCTTCAATTCGCCTGCCGTCTTCACCACATTGCAGTCAAATCCGATATTCAGCATGTTGATGGCAAACCGACCGTTGCAAAGAATCAAATCGGTTTTGAAATCCTCTCCTTTTGGATAAGTTTCAAGCGTTTTTATCGTGTCGTTTCCGGAGCCGCAGGGAAAAACAGAAATGGAGGCCGTTTCCTTGGCACCTGCGTGCATAATTCCGGAAACCGCTTCGTTGAGCGTTCCGTCCCCTCCAAAAATTTCAAAATGTGTTTGCGGATCGCTTTTACACTGCGCCCGTACGTAGTTTTCGCAGTCCCCTTGCCCGGTTGTAACGTACCCGTCCCTTATCTGATACTTCCCTTTTCCTGCCTTTGGATTTACAACTTTAAGTTTTCTCATATAAACACGCTCCCCTTTCCCGTTTCAAATATATCCGCCGCGAAAAGATTCAAAAAAATACCCTTAGTTTTGTGAAAATGAAAAACAGAATGGTCTAATACTGCGTAAACGGCGTGAACATCGCGAATATGGGAAAATATAACCGCACACCACGGTATCGGCGCCATATTTTCCTCTATGAAAACTGTGCTTTGAAAAGTTCGCTGTAAAACCCGCCTTTTTCAAGCAATTCCTCATGTTGTCCGCTTTCCACGATTCTGCCGTTTTTCATCACGAGAATTCGATCGGCGTCTGTGATCGTAGACAGCCGGTGCGCCACAATAAAAGAAGTTCTTCCCTCCATAAGACGGGAAAACGCGTCGCGGATCTTCAGTTCGGTTCTGGTGTCGATGGAGGCGGTGGCCTCGTCAAGAATGAGCATGGGAGGCTTGCAAAGCATCACGGCAGCAATGCAGATCAACTGTTTTTGCCCTGCGGAAAGCCCCTCGCCGCCCTCCTTCAGTACCGTATCATATCCTTGCGGCAGACGTGAAATAAATCCGTGCGCGTGCGCATTTTTGGAAGCCTCGACCACCTCTTCTCTCGTCGCGTTCGGTCTTCCTCTCCGAATGTTGTCAAGAACCGACATTTTGCCGATCCAATTGTCCTGAAGCACCATTCCGTAAGATCGTCTGAGATCTCTGCGCCGATAGTTCCTTAAATCTTCACCCTCCAACGTCATTTTTCCAGATACAGGATCGTAAAACCGCATAAGCAGATTGATAAGCGTGGTTTTTCCGCAGCCGGTCGGTCCAACGATTGCAATACGCTGTCCGGAATGCACCTTCAAGTTGAAGTCCTCAATAAGTTTTTTCGAAGGATCGTAGGAAAAATATACATGCTCCGCACCGACGTTTCCCTTTGCCGAAAGGAGTTTGGGATGCTCACTTTCAGGATCCTCCTCCTTTTCGTCAAGAAAGGAGAAAATTCGCACAGCACACGCATAGGCGTTTTGCAGTTCCGCGATAACGCCGGAAATCTCGTTGAAAGGCTTGGTATATTGATTGGCATAGGAAAGGAACGCCGTGAGCATCCCCACCGTCATTCCGTCTCCTATGCAAAGCCATGCGCCGATAAACGCCACCACCGCATAAACCAATGCGTTTAAAAATCTGGTCACGGGATTGGTCAGCGAGGAAAGAAAAACCGCTTTTCCTGCTGTCTTTCTCAGTAGTTCGTTTTTTTCCCCAAAAATTTCGGAGCAATGTTCCTCTCTGCCAAACGCTCTCACGACATTGCGTCCCATCACCGTTTCTTCTGTATAAGCCGTCAACTCCGCACGGATTTCGGCATGTTTTTTAAAAAATGCAAAGGTTTTGTTTGCGATGAAGCGGGAAACAAACACCGAAACAGGAGTAAGAAACACCACCGCCAACGCAACTTTCCAATTCAGAGAAAGCATGAAAAGAACAGTTCCGAATACCGTAAGAACACTGGTAAACAACTGTGTGAACCCCATAAGCAAACCGTCTGAAAAACTGTCTGCATCGGAAAGAAGCCTACTGACGGTATCTCCGGTAGGCGTGCTATCGAGATAGGAGAAAGGAAGTTTTTCCAATTTTTGAAATGCATCTTCACGCAGGTCACGCAGTATGCGGCAAGCAATTCTGTTGTTCAGGTGCCCCATACCCCACTGACAGAAAGCGGATGCCACAGCCGCAACCGCGGTGGCGGCAAGCGGTAGGACAATTTTTCCCGTTTCGAATGTTCCAAGCGAATCGATAAACCTGCCCACATACACATTCAAAAGAAGAGTCAACACCACATATACCGCCGCAAGGAAGAACGAACAAAAAATTCCCGATTTCTGTCTTCCCGTATAGTGTAAAATTCTTGCTGTCAGTTTTTTGTTGTCACGATTTTTCATCCAAGTCTCCTCCGCCAAATTGGGACCGGTAAATTTCCCTATACACGCCGCAACTTTCTAGCAGGGCTTCATGACTTCCGAATCCCACAACCCTTCCGTTGTCCAGAACAAGGATGTTATCGAGGTGCATGACAGAAGACGCACGCTGAGAAACAACCACAAGCGTGGGATGGTAGGACAGTTGGGAAACGGCGTGCCGCATCGCCCTGTCCGTGGCATAATCCAGCGCCGATGCGCTGTCATCAAGAATGAGCACCTCGGGTCGGCGCACAAGTGCCCGTGCGACAGTCAGGCGTTGTTTCTGTCCTCCGGAAAAATTATTTCCGAACTGTTCCATCGGTTCGTCCAACCCGCCCGTTTTTTCTTTTACAACCTCTTTTGCCTGTGAAATCTCCAACGCTTTCCATAGTTCTTCCTCGGTAGCGTCGTCTTTTCCCCATAAAAGGTTCTCCCTGACAGTGCCTTTGAACAACTCTGCCTTTTGAAGGGCAACGCCCATTTTTCGGCGAAGCGCCCGCTCATCCAGACTTTTCAAATCCTGCCCGTCATAAAAAATTTTTCCTCCGGTAGGATCATAAAACCTCATAAGCAGGGATACCACCGTGGATTTGCCCGCGCCCGTTCCCCCAATGATACCAAGAGAAGTTCCCTTTTTAAGGGAAAAGGAAACATCCTCCAAGGCTCTGGTTCCGTCGGGATATGTCATGCTCACATGTTCAAAAACGATTCTGTTCCCAGACGCTTTCAAAACGGTGTTTTCAGGGATTCTTTCCATTGCACACTCCGGTTCCAACACCGC
>CANQNM010000090.1 GCA_947625265.1 uncultured Clostridia bacterium | reverse complement strand
CCCGCCACAAGCGCCGAAACCGCCCAGTCAAACTTCCTGTTTTCATAGATCTTTTCGAAAATCAGTTCCCCAAGAACAAGAAAAACGGTTGTCAGAATAAAGGAGACGCCCACGTCCAGCGGCGTATGTACCCCGAGGTACAGTCTGGAAAACATCACAGCCACCATGGCGCACCCCGCAAGAATTTTCATCCACGCCTTGTTTCCGCGCAGGAGAAAGGTGCCGTAGAGCGCCACCGAACTTTGCGTGTGACCGCTGGGAAAAGAATATCCCGTAGCGCCGGCTTTTGCGCCCAGAATCTCTACAGTGGAATACCGATTTGCAAGATGCGGAAAATCACGTTCGATGAGAACCCACGGCCGCTCGATGCGAAAAGTCAGTTTCAACGCCTGTACAAGCGCCGAGGAAGCAAAGAATACCATCCCCAGTCTGTACGCCAGTTTTTTATCAATGCAAAGGTACAAAAGACATACCGCCGCGATCATCATATATTCCGAACCAAGAAAAGTGACCACCGCGAAAAACACATCCAAAAACGCCGTGCGATGCTCGGCAAGCACCGTCAGAAAAGTGAGATTCCATTCCCAAAAGCCGCTCATTTTTTCTTACTCTTTTCTGTTTCTCTTTTTCTTTCTTTTGATCTGGTGTGCCGCGTCAGTTCTGTACACCCATTCCCGCTGTAACCCATAGGTAACCACAAAAAGGATCATCTGTACCAGCGGGTGGATGACCAACTGCGCGTACTCCTCCACCGCCTCGGGCAAAAATCCCCACACCGAGACGCCCTTCACTCCCAAAAGATTCAGAAACAGGCCGATGGCCGCAAGAGGAACGCACAAAGCATAGTATTTGTACAGCGCGCGCAGCATCGAACACTTGGCCTTGAAAACCAATTTGTAGTTCACAACAAAATTAAACACCGATGAAACCGCCCTTGCGCAAAGGAAAGCGATGGCGGTTCTCTGCAGCAGCGTTCGCTCCGTCGCGTTGTTAAGCAGAAGCAGCACACCCGACATAATCGCCCATTCGATGAAATACGAGATCACTGACATGGCCGAATATTTGACGAAATGGCCAAAAATCATACGGTATATGCGGAAGGAATCGCGCACCGCCCGAAAATGCGAACCGTTGTTGTCCTCAATGTAAACTGTGCGAATCACTATTTCCTCGTAGGGAATCTTATACGTTTTGAAATCCAGAAGCATCTGAGTTTCATACTCATAGCGTTCCCCTCGGGTCTCCAGCATCTTCGGCAGTATGTCCGCGGGAAACGCCCGCAACCCCGTCTGGGTATCACTGAGTTTCATTCCACAGAAAATTTTGAACACCAGAGAGGTGGTTCGATTGCCCATACGGCTGCGTTTCGGTACGGCCGCACCCGAAAAATCGCGCACGCCCAAAACCACCCGATCGTCTTTAATCATCGCCTCGGCGCATCTCCTGCAATCCTCCGGACAATGCTGAGCATCGCCGTCCACCGTGATGGCGCCAGAAAAATTCTTCATCTTCTCAAGGATATAGGCGAACGCCGTTTTTATAGCCGCGCCTTTCCCGCGGTTGACAGGATGGGTCAGAAGCGTCACGCCGGACAGGGCAGCACACCGTTCAAACCGCTCCCTATATGCGTCTCCGCTGCCGTCGTCCACCACGATCACCCGTCTGAACCCCTCCTCGAATAAACTTTTGACCACCGTCAAGAGTTTATCGTCTGGACGCAGCGAAGGAATCACCGCGACAACCTTTGAAAAATCACCGTTCATTTCAACTTTCCCGTCTTTCTTCCTGTTGTAAATCCCGGGAACATTTGAAATCTCCACTCCTCCAAACGTCCCGACTCCCGTATTCATTTTCGCGTGTTCAGTTCCGCGCTTTCAGACTTCGCGCATCTCCGGGATTTTCAAGCGTCTTTTTCGTCAAACCGCACAAATTTCAAAGACGCTGCAGCCGACGCCGCCAGTATCGGTCGGCATTGTTTTGCAAAGACCCGGCAATGCCTCTACCTATACCGTCAGATCTATACGGTATCACCTTAGACCGCGGATGTAGAGATGCGAAGCGTCGCCTTCTTCACCTTTCCTCGCTTTTTCCGTTTTCATCCAAGTTGTTAAGCATTTCGACCCGCCGTTGGTGTCTTCCGCCCTCAAAGGCAGTGCCCAAAAAGACGCCGACAAGATCCTCCGCCAATCCCACGCCCACAACTCTGGCCCCAAGGCAGAGAACATTGGCATTGTTGTGCATCCTGGTCATGCGCGCAGAAAAGGTATCGCTGCACACCGCCGCGCGAATTCCCCGATGTTTATTGGCGGCCATGCACATTCCAATACCCGTTCCGCATACGAGAACGCCCAACTCATGCTTCTCCTGCTGAAGCGCAGTACACAGTCTGTGCGCATACTCTGGGTAATCCACCGAGCAAACGCCGTCTGTTCCGTAGTCGGTATACGCCACGCCGATTCTTTCAAAATATTTCTTCAGTTCTTCTTTCAGCGCATAGCCCGCATGATCACAGGCAATCGCTACAGGTTTCTCAGTCATGTTCTCTCCCGCCGAAATTTCCGGCCTACCTCTTTTTATTTTTATTTTTAAAATTTTCGGGCATACGTCGGTTAGAATCCCCCATCTCCGCCTTTACCGTTCAAGCTTCCCCAGCCGCTCGGCGCGCTCCCTTTCCGCCTGCGTTTCCCTCAGATAAACCGGCAACAAGTCGGCCTCGTGAAAGGTTTTTCGCAGCGTGAGGGGCTGTTCCGCGTTTTCTGAAAAGATCCGCAAAGCGCACACTGCGGCCCCATACGCATTGGCATTGCACAAAAGTTCAGGCGCCGCGCGCCATTTTTCATTGTTCAGCAGTTCTTCACAGGTCTTACACCCGTCGCCCGTCAACAGCGTTTTTCGATTCATACGTTTCAGTCTCTTCCCGATCTCAAAAAGGGGCAGCAGTTCGTCCTCAAAAATTCTGTGCAGCACCCCGTTCTTTTTCTCAAAAAGCGCCGTGTACATCTGACCGCGCCTGGCGTCGATCACCGGGCAGATCAGTCCGTCGCAGGGGCAATTTTCCGCCAGCGCTTCAAGGGAGGATACCGGCACGCAGGGTTTGCCGCTGCCCCATGCCAACCCCTTGACCGTCGCCACTCCGATGCGCACACCGGTATAGGAGCCGGGCCCTACAACGCAGGAAAAAAGATCTATGTCCCGAGGCGTGAGCCGATGTTTGTCCAGCGCCGAAACGACCGTCGGAAGCAGCGTTTCGGAATGGGCGTGTCCCGAACGATCCTGCGTCAGATGGAGCAATGTCCTGTTTTCCGTCAGAGCGACGCTTGCAAAACCGGTGCTGCTGTCCAATGCCAAAATCCTCATGTCTGTGACCGTTCCTTTCTGAATTGCCGCGGACCAAGCGCTTTGGAAGATTTCAACCCGCGCACCGTGCACGCCGTCGGGCGCGAAAGTCGCGGGCGTCCCGCCCCGCGTAAAACACGTTTTTCGAATCCTTCTCTACAAATCTAAAATCATTTCAAAATCAAAACATGAAAATTTTTCCTTTTCTGGGCTCTCAGGTTTTACGATCATGACGTTTTTTCTCTGTTCTCCGCTCTTTCCCGCTTCCGCGTTTCCGCGCCGCACCGTTTCACAGTTTTCCCATTTTCCGCCGTCACCGCCCGTCCCGGCCAATCTTTACCCGGTCCTCCGCTGCGGAAGTCTCATACTGCAGAATGATTCTCCGTCTGTCGCCTTCTTCTTTTAACAGAGTCACTTCGTAAAATCTCTCGGGCAGCGCGTAAGAAATTCTTTCGCTCCACTCCACCGCCACGATTCCGTCGCAATCGTAAAATCCCGCCGACTCCAAATCCTCCGGGGAGGTCACACGGTACACGTCAAAATGGTAGAACCGACAGTTTGGACTCTCGTAGGCACGCATCACCGTGTAGGTGGGGCTGCATACCCGCGCTTCCGGACAAAGCACTGCGCACATTCCGCGAACAAAAGCCGTCTTTCCCGCGCCCAAATCGCCGTTCAAAGCAACGAAATCACCCTTTTTCAATAACGCAGCAAGTGCCTTTCCGGCGTTTTCCGTATCATTTTCGCTGAAACTTTCTCTTTCCCAAATCAGTTTCTTCATCGGCGTCTTTCCAAAATCGAAATAGTGCGAAGAATGCGAAAATTTTTTCGGATCCCCGGGTGTCATCCGCCCCGCGCGTCCTCAAAATATTCTTCTTTCCGTTCGCATGCGCTCCGCGATTTTTATCTCCGTGCGCACCGAAAGTTCTGTCTCGTTTGAGCGCACAGTTTGATATAGTATAGCATATCTTTTCCATTTTGAAAAGTGGTATTTGAATTTTTTATAACTTTTTAGGGAAAAAGAACCGCTTCACCCGTTTGCAAAACGCCGCACGAAAACCGAAGGCAGAATTCTTGAAGAATTTCTCAGGTTTTAAAAGCATAAACTTTTAGGGACACAAAATTGTCCGCCATGGAAACAGAGCTTTCGGTATCTCCACCGTTCAAGATCTAAGTGGGGCATATTCATATTCCTGCCCCTTTTTATCTTTCGGCGCTCCAAACGCGTCCCGCACCGCGCAGACGAAAACGCAGGTCCAATTTACACCGCACGTCGCATTTTCTGCCGCCCTGCACAGCCGTCTTCAAAATATCCGAAACCGGAAATAATATAAATGAAAATTCCCCTCCTTCACTCCCTGTTTCTTTATTTTTCCCTTCATTCTCGGTTTTGGAACATATTTCTCGATGTTTATTTAAAAAACGCTTTATTTTTCCGACAAGGTATGATATAATACGCTTGTATTCTGTCGCGTTCGCTCCTTGATTTCCGGCTTTTTAAACGGAAGCGGCGCGTCGGAAATTGTCCTTGAAAAAGAATCTCTGAAAACCGAAAAAATTTCTTGAAAAATCCAGGACAAAAATTCTGAAACGCCGTAGTCCGGCATGGGTGCGCGCCGCGCTCGCCAATTTTCAACCGTGTCCGGACATCGCGCAAACCCTCTGTAGATTTCCCAAAACATCCCTCATCCGGCGGGAGTCCTCCTAAAAAAATGTCTTTTGAAAAAACCGGGAATCAGCGCGCTTGAAAGATTTCCCAAAACGCGTTCTTAAAAACCGAAGCCCCGTGCTGGAACTGTCGGTTTTGCAAAACGCGGAAAGGAGTTGAACCATGGTACAGAAAACCGAACCTGTCAATCTGCTAGTCACCATCGACCGAAAATATATTGATCCGCTGCTTGTTATGCTCACGTCTTACAAAGCGGTGCACGAAAACATCGACACACGTTTGTATCTTGCGCACTCCTCCCTCACGAAAGCGGATCTTGAGCGAATCCGCACCCACGCGGCGGACTGCGGCGTGGAACTGCACGACATACAGATCGTCGATCGGTGGTTTCGCGACACACCGGTCCTAGAACGTCTGCCGGAAGAATCCTTCTACCGCCTTATGGCCTTCTGCTATCTGCCGAAAAGTGTGCACCGATGCCTGTATCTCGATCCGGACATCATCATCCGCAAGTCTCTTCTGCAGTTCTACATAACCGATCTGGAAGACTGCTACATCATGGCCTCAAGCCACATGAAAGGCATAAAAAACAAATTCAATCTTCTCAGGCTTGGAGTGTTTGGCAAGGGACGGTATGTGAATTCAGGCATCATGCTTATGGATCTCGACGCCATCCGCCGGGACTTTACGGTGGAATCCATTCTGAAAGTCCTTGAAGAAAATCTTCAGAAACTGTGGTTGGGTGATCAGGATCTGATCAACATTCTCTTCGCCGGCAGGATCAAACTGGCGGACGAACGGATATACAATCTGGATGAGCGGGCGCTGAAACTTCACCGCGCTTCCTTTGATATGAAGGACGTGCAGAGGGAAACGGCGATCATCCACTACAACGGAAAATACAAACCTTGGCTTGAGGGCTACAAAGGGAGTTTAAACTGTTTCTATCCCGAGGTTGAGCACAAGGGAGCAGCTCCAGTGGGCAAAGGGAAGGAACGCGCCAAAGCCTTCTTTCGCATCGTGCGACTGACCAAACAGCAGCGGATCGTTGTTTTCGGGGTTCTGCTGATGATCGTCGCGTCGCTTCTCTGCTGGTCTCTCTTTGGCAGACAGTTTGTGAAACTGGTTTCCGAGCCGGAACGTTTCCGGGTGTGGCTGGATCGGTACGGTGCTTTTGACGAAGTTGCCTTTGTGCTCATCCGAACAGTACAGACGGTATTCAAGTTCGTCCCGGCGGAGCCTTTGGAAATTGGAGCGGGGTATGTCTGGGGGGCTTTTGGCGGAATGCTCTGGTGCCTTGTGGGCAATCTTCTGGGCACTCTTGTGATTCTCGCTCTTACAAAGCGCTTCGGAAAGTCCTTTGTAAAGTGCTTTATTCCCGAAAAGTTCTTAAACAGGATCTCGATGCTGGAACGCTCCAACAAGGTCTATGCCCTGCTTTTCTTCCTCTACCTCATTCCCGGATCGCCCAAAGACGGGTTTACCTATCTTGTGGGGCTCCTGCCCATAAAAACGGTTCCGTTCCTTATCATCACTTTTATCGCGCGCATTCCCTCGGTGCTGTCGTCCACACTGTGCGGCTCGGCGCTGGCAGAGAAACACTATCTGGCGTCCGCCCTGATTTTCTTCGCTACCGTTGTGGCAGCGGCCGTCGGGGGGCTTCTCTACAAAACCTACGCAGATCGGAAGAAATCCCGGAAGGGTAAGAGCAAGAGGAGAAAAAAGAAAAACTCTGATGATGAACGATGACCGTGCGTTGGGACGTACATTTCGCTTTGAAACGCCCATCGAGCGAAAGACTGCCTGACCTGTCTGTAAAATTCACAAAAAATTCTTTAGTTGTTCTTTAAAATGAAAAAAACTCCAATTGACACTCTTCGTATTTTATGCTACAATGCTTTCGTTCTTTTGAAATGGGGCGACAATCCCCAAGATGGAACGAATGTTATATACAATCGAAAGACTATGCAGGAACTATGTCCTTCCCGATCGCTTCAGAGAGCCGGCGGGCGGTGTGAGCCGGTGCTTAAGGAACAGACAGTCTCCTTTCTGCGTCGTCTCCGCGAAAGCGTCACGTCACCCGGTTCGGTCCGAGGTCTGCGCCTGTAGCGGAGTCCGGTCGCCCCGTTACAGGCTTTGGACTTGATTGAGTCCGAGAGAGATTCTATTCCGCAAGGAGAGGATGAATCAGGGTGGTACCGCGGATATTCGTTCGCCCCTGAGGCCGTTTGGTCTCAGGGATTTTTTATTTTGTCTGCTTTTTCCCAGTTCCGTGAAAATCGCCCCCACTCTATAAATAACAGGAGAAAACGATCATGAACCGCATAAGACTCAGCGACAGAACCATGAAGCGATCCAACGCCGATTTTTCCCTGACATTCAGGGAAAAACTGGATATTGCCAAACTGTTGGATCAACTGCAAATCGACGTCATTGAACTGGACGGCATTGAAAGCAAAAAAAGGGACAGCCTGCTCATCCGGTCTGTTTCCTCTTCGGTGAAAAACAGCGTCGTCGCCGTTCCGGTGGAACTTTCAAACGAAAGCGTGGATCTGGTATGGAACGCGCTGCGGGAGGCAGCCTGCCCCCGCTTACAGGTGGTGGCACCCACCAGCACCGTACAGATGGAATATCTCTGCCACAAGAAACCCGAAGCGATGCTTGCTGCCATTGAGCAAACCGTAGCCTATTGCAAAACATTTACCGAAAACGTGGAATTCATCGCTGAGGACGCCACAAGAAGCGATGAGGATTTCCTTTTGCGCGCCATCCGAAGGGCCATCGGCGCGGGCGCGACCACCGTGACAGTGTGCGACGACGCCGGGAACATGCTGTTTGACGAATTTGGCGCTTTCACGGAAAAACTGAAAAGCACGCTCCCGGAACTTGACGGCGTATGCCTGGGAATTTCCTGCTGCAACCAACTGGCCATGGCCGACGCTTGCTCTGTGGCGGCGGCGCAAAAGGGGGCGGGAGAACTGAAGACCGCGGCATGCTCCGGAAACACGGCGTCGCTTTTAAGCGTTGCGAAGATCCTTTTCGCGAGAACCGATTCGGTCGGCAGTTCCGGACTTCGTCTTACCGAACTTCAAAGAACGGTCAACCGAATCTGCGACATCTGCCGCACCGAAAGAAGCGGCGGATCCCCTTTCGACGACGGCGTGCGCGGAAAGGAAGCCGCCGCGCTCCCGGTTCTTACCGCGCTGGATGACCGGACAAGGGTAGAGGAAGCGGTGCGCGCGCTGGGATATTCCCTTTCCGAAGAGGATATTTCCAAGGTATTTTCCTCTTTTGAACGGATCGCGGGCAAAAAGGAGAAGGTGGACGAGCGGGAACTGGAGG
>CANQNM010000089.1 GCA_947625265.1 uncultured Clostridia bacterium | reverse complement strand
ACCCTTAAAGCCCATCGAGACGGCTGGTCTTTCGGCTTATGAAGCGCTTCCGAAAATTGATATGAAAATAGAGGATCCCCTTTGTCAGCGTTATTCCTGTTTGCGTTTTGAGAATATTCAAAAGAATGTCAGCCCTCTGAATATGCGGATACGTCTGTACTACTGCGGCATGAGGGGAATCAACCTGCTTACAGACCTTACAAACTACCTGATGCTGGAAATGGGTCAGCCAATGCATGCTTTTGACAGCAGAAAAGTGGAGAAGATCCGTGTCAAGCGGTTTGAAAAGCCCTTTGTGTTCCAGACGCTTGACGGCGTCCAGAGAACAGTGGACGAGAACACCTTAATGATCTGCAACGGCGACAAGCCCGTGGCGATTGCGGGCATTATGGGGGGACTGGATTCGGAGATCGTGGAGGACACCACTTCGCTTGTTCTGGAATCCGCCACCTTTGACGCCGTGTCGGTGCGTAAATCCTCCGCACGCTTGGCGCATCGCACCGACGCCTCCATGCGCTATGAAAAAAGTCTGGATCCTGAGATGACGGTGGCGGCTATTGGGAGATTTGTGAAACTCCTTACCGATATTGACGGCGACGTGAAGATCACTTCTTCCCTTACGGATGCGTATGCTTTTCACTATGACAGGGTGGAATTGACCTTTGACAAGGCGTTTGTCGATCGCTATACGGGAATTGAAATTTCTTCTGAGGAGATTGTGCATACTCTTACAGCGCTGGGCTTCGGCGTTTCGGTCAAAAGGGAAGGGGAACGGGATGTTTTTGACGTGAAAGTTCCCACATTCCGGGCGACCAAAGACATTACGATGAAAGCGGACGTCATTGAAGAGATCACCAGAATCCACGGGTACGACAATTTTGAAGTCAACACAGCCATGGCACCGCTGTATCCTGTCAGACCTTCGGTGGAAAAGGCAGTGGAAGAGAAAATCAAGGATCTGCTGGTCAAACGGTTCATGCTGCATGAATTGCATTCCTATATCTGGGCATACCACGATGAATATAAAAAACTGGGCATTGAGGTGGAAAACAACGTGAAAATCGTCGGTGCGAGCAATCCCGGCATTGAGACGATTCGCCGTTCCATCATCCCCACGCAGCTCTGTCAGGTAAAAAACAATGTGTTCTATGCTCCCTCTTTTGGCATTTTTGAGATCGGACGTGTCGTGGAGGGTTTAAAGGAAGATCGGCTTTGCAACGAGAAAAAGAAGTTGGCGATCACCCTGTTTGACCGTTCGGGCGATACCGAGGCACTCTATATGAAACTGGTGAACATGTTGGCTGTGATGCTTGACGATGTCTGGCACGACGCGCCGGTTTTTGAGGCCGCGCAGGTTGATCATCGGTATATTCATCCAAGAAACTACAACAGAGTGCTGGCACAGGAGAAAATTCTGGGCGTTGTGGGTGTAGTGCATCCTACGGTTCTTAAACAGATTGACAAAAAAGCTGCGGTGGTCTTTGCGGAGTTGGATATGGATGAGTTGGCGTCTTTGAAAGATCGGGGTATCCGATATGAAAGAACCTCCAGATACCCTTCCATCGAGGTGGATCTTTCTTTTGTCACCGAGCGCTTTGAACCCATCGCCCACGCCATAAAGAAGGCTTCTTCGCCGCTGATCAAAAAGGTGGCGCTGGTAGACAAATACGAGGACGAAAAAGGGAACAAATCCATGGCGGTACGTCTGACATTTGTTCACGAAGACCGGACGTTGACCAAAGAGGAAGTCATGAATGTGGTTGACGGCATTGTAGAGGACGCGGCAAAGGAAGGCGCTCTTTTAAAACAGTGAGCGAAAAATCGGTTTAGCGAAAAGCGTGAAAGGGCTGAACGGACATGGAATTTTTTATTGCGGATACCCACTTTTTTGACAGAAAGTGCATCCAATATGACGGTCGGCCCTTCGCGGGCGTGGAGGATATGAATGAGACGATGATCCGCAACTGGAACGCGGTGGTAGGCGAGACGGATACCGTGTACCTGGTGGGGGACTATTCCTATGGGAACGGCGCGGATATCGTTTCCACCGCCCAGCGTCTGAAAGGACGCAAAGTGCTCATCAGAGGAAACCATGACAACGACGTGAATCTGAAGTATGCCTTTGAGGAAATTTACGATTACCTGGAGGTGTACACGGAAGACGCCTCGCTGATTCTCTGCCACTATCCTCTCTCCTCCTTCAAAGACATGCAGAAAGGCAACACTGTACACCTTTACGGACACGTTCACAATTCCTACGAAGCGAAGATTTCTCAGGACGTTTATGATCGGTTGCGTCGATTGCCCGGCAGAAACTATCGCTTTGAAGCGTACAATGTGGGCTGCATGCAAAGGTATATGGATTATACACCGCGTACACTGCGGGAACTCAGGGAGCGGACGGTGAAAATTCCGCTTTGCTTTGACCGGTGACCGATTGCCTGTCAACGGTCACCCATTTCCTGTATCCGGAAGTGCTTTCAGGGATTTTTGCGCTGTGTGACAGTGAAAAACGAACAGGGAAAGAAAACATTTGAAGATTGGAGGTCGGGCGAAGGCCCGGAATGAAACGATGTTTAACGTTGAAAAAGTGACAGAGGACTGTGTAGACTGGATCAGAGATTTTTTTGAACGTAACGGCAAGGGATGCAATGCGGTGCTGGGCATTTCCGGCGGCAAAGACAGTTCGGTTGCGGCGGCGCTTTGCGTGCGGGCGCTGGGAAAAGAACGGGTTATCGGCGTGCTCATGCCCAACGGAGAGCAGAAGGATATCCATTGCGCATTCCTGCTTGCCGAACATTTGGGTATCCGGCATATTGTGATCAACATTGCCGCTGCCGTGAAAGGGTTGACGGACGCTTTTCCGACCGATCTTTGCCTGACAGAGCAGGCGCGTATCAATCTGCCGCCGCGCATTCGTATGTCTGCTGTTTACGCGGTGAGCCAAAGCATGAATGGCCGTGTGGTGAACACCTGCAATCTCTCGGAGGATTGGGTGGGCTATTCCACCAGATACGGCGACGCCGCGGGAGATTTCAGCCCACTGTCCCATTTTACTGTGGGGGAGGTAAAACAAATCGGCAGATACTTGGGCCTGCCGGACATTCTTGTAGACAAGGTTCCTTCGGACGGCCTTTGCGGAAAAACCGATGAAGACAATCTGGGTTTTACTTACGCTGTCCTCGACCGGTATATTCGGGAAGGATCTATTGACGACCCCAAAATCAGGGAAAAAATAGACGCGCTGCACGAAAGAAATCTCTTCAAACTGCAACTGATGCCCTCATTTCCCTATGGGGATCTGTAACCCAATGCAGCAGAGAACATGGACGGCCATGTCCGTGTGATTGGAGAAAGATCGGACACATGTGCCGCGTATCACCTACAAAGTGGAATATAAAATTTGTCAAAGATACATCCGAAGCCGGACAAACCGACAGGGGAAGACCGATAGGGAGGATAGACCGACAGGGGAAGATAGACCGAGAAGATAGACCGACAGGAAAGATGACAAACAAAATTGGGGCTGCCGCGTTTGGCGACATCCCCCTTTTTGTTGGTTTTTTCGTTTTGGCGTTTTTTGTCGGTGCACCTTTGTCGGCGATTCGCGCTGCTGCCGGGAATATGTCATTACCTTACAGTCTGCCGCTGTTTGAAATCACGGGATTTTTTCGGAATTTTTGTGCGAGGGGTGACTGTGCCGAAGAACAGAGCGCCCCAGAGAAGTCTTGGTAAAGGAACAGTAGGAACCGACGGCAAGAGACGCCGTAAGCAGGATTGCGATGAGAATAAAGAGGACAAAGACGAACATACCGCAAAGCAATTTGGGTACGGCGTCCGCCGACGCCCGGATGAGGGTGTGGGCGCACATGAGCGACGAAAAGTCGATGAGTTCCAGTTGTTTTATACCCAACAGTACCAACACATGGGGCAAAAGCGTCAGAAGCATAGTGAAAGTCAGGGTAGGAATGGGTTTTTTTGCAAATTGGGAAAACGCCGCGGTGATCAGCACCAGCAGCAGCCCGCCCAGGCACCGCGCGAGAACTTCAAGAATCAGACATTGCATGATAGTGATCGGGAAGGAAAGATTCTTAAACTGTTCTATGGAGGCAAGAGGGGCATTTGATTCCGGCAGTCCGCAGAAATGGATGAAGAGGAAAAGTTCTCCTCCTGTGAAGAGAATAAACAGGGGGAAGTAGAGAAGAACTGCCGCGAGAAGTTTGGTTCCGAATGTTTTCTTTCTGCCGTTTTTGGTGGTTTGTAAAACTGCGTAAAAACTGCCGCCCTTTTCGGTGCTTTTATATTCCATCGAAAAAATGCCCGCCGTTAGGATCAGCAACAGGGCGTAGAACCAGAGATCCATTGATCTTGAGAAATAGAGGTTGTATCCCCAATCGTGAATATAGAAAACTTCCTTATCGAAGCGTGTTCGGTACTGCATGATGTAATCCCGGTGAGATTCTACCGTAGAAAAGACGCGTTCTTTAACTTCCGCCGTATAGTACTCTGTCATGTAGTCGCTATATTCGTCTGGGGAAATTTTCTTTTCGGCGAACAAATTGCGTATTTCTTCCTTTTTGGCAAGAATGTCGCTGAGACGGCGCCGCTCTTCTGCGATGTACTCCAGGCTCTCTTTTGTTTCAGGACCGGCGAGAACGTCCATGTACTCGCTGTAGATTTTTCCGTAGAGGTTGGGCGGTTCACGGAAAGCCATGTAAGCGGTGTACAGACTGCCGCCCAAGGTCAGCAGCACAAGAAGCAAAACCATGGGAGATCCGACCAATTTGTAAAATTCATAGGACAGGAGTGTGGAGGAGTGGCGGCTTTTTCTCCTTACCCGTTTGCGGCGTGGGCGCTGGAACAGCCGTGCGACCGCTTTGAAAATACTGTGTTTTCCCGTCAGGCCTGTGCGATGGTAGAAAAGGAATGTCAGACTTATGCAGAGAACCGCTAAAAGGAGCAGGATCAGGGGGAAGAGAATCAGATTTTCAAGGGGAAACTCAAAGAACGCAAACGTGCGCACGCGGACGAAGAGAGGATTGACAGATGCCGCCGAGAACAGATTGTTCACCTTGAAAAAACCGTTGGGATTCAGAGCGTTGAAAAGAAACAACGCCAAATTCAGACCAATAACCCCGACGCCCGCGAGGTATGCGTAAACATAGTGATTGATCAACGTCGCCAGCGCTGTGGAGATCAGTGCGAGCAAAACGCAGACAAAGACCTTCATAAAAAGGAAGAGAAAGAAGTAAGAGATCACACTGCATTTGAAGGGAAGGAAGCGGAAGGTGGAAAATGCCTGGATCACATTGAGAGGGGAGGAAAGTCCCAGACGGACGGCGAAAATGGCGAAGGTCGAGAGCGAGAAAACCAGGCTGATACAGACAGCGGAAAGGCTTGAGAGCCAAAGTTTTGCCCGGAGGGTGGGCGCTCTTCCTTTTTTGCTTGCCGAAAGCAGGAGGTAGAAGCCGCAGGACTTGTCGCCCAGCATTACGGCGCAGGCGCAGACCAGCACCGCAAGGAAAGCCAGAATGTTTCCGGCGTCGAAGGTAAAATATTCCTCCCACCCTCGCAGGTACTCAAATCCGATGCCGATATCCTTTGTCTGCAGCGCTTCATACCTTTGAATGGTATACACCGTGTAGCGGCGAATGAAACTGTTTTTTTCGTTTTCATGTTGGATGTCGTAGGCCGCCAACTTGAGTTTGTTTTCGGTTATAAAATTTTCAATGTCCTTTTGATAGTTTTTGGCGTTTTCCGCGGCCTCCAGGACGGTGTTTATCACCTTCAGTTCCTGGGAATAGTCTACAGTTTCTGTATATTTCCAGTATTTTTCAGGTTTGATATACTCGGTACCGTTTAACATTGATTCAAAGATCAGTTGATCCTGTTCTTCTTGGTAGGCGGCGAGTTCCTCGCGGTAGGCAAGAAAAGCCTTCGGATCTTCGAGATAGTCGGTATAAGCGTGCGACATGACGTCGGGATCAGGCAGTTTTCTTTTCGTCTGTTCGGTCGTCAGAACGCAAAGCGCGCCGTTGATGACAAGCAGAAGAGCCGCAATGACAAAGACGTACTTGTAAGCGCACAGTTTTTTGAATTCAAAACCCAATAACTTCATCTTTGCAATATACCTTTTCTGTTTTTTTTGTAAAGTTGTGCGGCGGCAGTGCGGGGATCGGATTAGAAATTTTGCCCTGGGGCGTCGGGAGTCGAACCGAGCCGGCAGCGGCGGCAGATTTTCGCCCCTGCGGCAAAAAGGTTCTTGAAAATACGAAAAGTATTTCCCGCGGGCTTCTTCTTGCCAAGACAAAAGTCCGCTTGCCGGAAATTGCCGGCACTTCACAGGGAAATTTTTTTCAGATGATTTTCTGTGCGGAGGCAGTCTTGCTTGCTCAAGGCAACGACGAAAATCAGAAAGGTGCCGAAAATGGCCCGCGTGGAGTGACTTCTGTTTGGCCCGGCACTTTCAAGGAGACGCCCATCGGGTTTTAATCGCTATACCTCCAATTCTGTCGGTACCACTAGACGTCCGAGGCGATTTGTGCGTATGCGCCGGTGGTTAGATCGTAGCAATAGAATTTGTTGGACATTCCGCTGTAGCCGATCATGTAATCTCCTATGATCATGAAGTACATGAGGGCGTCTCCTTTGTCCGGCCTGACATTGGTGATCTTCATCACTTCGATTTTGTTTTTACCGTCGAAAACCTAAATTTGAAAGCGGATCGCCGCACGTTTTCGGATTTCGCCTATCTCGTCAGGTATGCAACGCTTTCGGTTTCTTTGTCGTAGAAGAACTGCTCTGAAATAAGAAGATTC
Source organism: uncultured Clostridia bacterium (assembly GCA_947625265.1). Classification (GTDB taxonomy): domain Bacteria; phylum Bacillota; class Clostridia; order Oscillospirales; family CAG-272; genus UBA11512. The sequence continues at coordinate 1,859 of CANQNM010000089.1, read as the reverse complement.
GAAGAGTCCGAAAAATCAATGAAGGAGATAAAAAGAAGTTTTGTTTCCTCGTTAAACAGATCTTTTTTGATCGAGGCCGTGTAAGACATACTTTCGCACTTTTCGTCGGCAGGCGGCGAGGAGAATCTGTATCCCTCCGTATTGTCATTGCTGTTCAACTGCATGAACGGGACGAGACTATGTATCGTCACGTCTTCGGATGCTGTAACTGTCGAGATATTGTAAGATACAAGATAGCGATCGCCGACGTCATAGAAAGTTATTTTCATGTTGGCGGTCGCAAGTCCTTCCGCGGTGCTTTTGGAAGGAGTAACCGACAGCGCGGCGCTCATTGGAGTTTCCGGAGCGCTGCCTTTTCCTACGCTTTGAGCAAATTCCAGAAGTTTTGCAGGAGTGCTCTTCGGCGAATAGGTGAGTACCTGGAAGTCATACGAGCCGTCGCTCCACAGCAATTGACCGAAAACGACCGCTTCCTTTTCGGACTTGATGAGGAGCAGCGCGTCATATTCTCCAACCTTTGTTTTGTAGACCGATGTTCCGACGCTGTACCCGATCCCTGTGTATTCCGAGGCGCGCTTTTGGGTGTACAGGAAGGAAACGCCGGTTTTATCGTCTTTGTAAAGGTACTGTTCGTCGCCGTATGTGAAGGAGGCGTATCCCGCCATTTGCGGGAACTGTTCTTCGTCTTTTGAAAGTCCTCCTCTGGCGTTTGAACCGTAGAAGGAGAAATCATTGCCGCCTATATCGAGATAGGAGAGGCAGTAGCAAAGATTGCCGCCGAAAACACAGGTGTCCACATATTCAGGAGAGTACAGCACGGGGAAATGTTCGAAGGAAGAGTATTCAAAGCAGACGTCCGCGTCGTTTACGGGGGGAGCGTCGTCGGCTTTACGGGGTTGAAGATTCAGACTTTTGGCCGTTGCGATCAGATCTTCGGTCGAAATGTCCACGCCGGAGAGTTCGAAAAAGTACTTTCCGTCGTCAAAATAGAGGGTACGATTTTGGTCGTTCTCACGAAGGATGCCCACGACGTTACCGTCCCGCACAAGGGAAAACTTGTACTCGGAGACATTTTTGTGATACGAAAACGAAGAGGAGTAGAGGGTAAGATGTTGCTTCAGCGTTATGGGCGTTCCCTTTTCGGAAGATTCAAAAGTGGAGAGAAGGTATTTGGTGGTGGACTGAAGCTTATCTCTCGCCGTCAGTACGGTTTCTGAAAGAGCGTAGTTTTCAGGGAGGACCGACGGGAGCAGCAGTTGGTCGGTTGAAATAATCTTTCCGTTGTATCCCGCTATATCGCCAACCGTTTTGAAATTGTTCATAGTGACTACCTGTGCCGAAGGGTCATATTCAAAATGAAAAATTTTATTCACGGTGGTGCAGTAGTGTTCGGTTGTGGGAAAATTCAGCGGAAAAATTCCGTCATTCTCCCACGGTTCTGAGAGAGCGGAAGAAGACGCCGAAACTGAGGGTGTTTGGGCGGAGTTGGAGGATTCAGCGTTCCCCCTTTTTTTTACAAAATGTGCCGCAAGCAAGGCGACCGCGGCAAGAAGCGTTATCACAAGCGCGATGCATAAGCCTGAATACAGATATTTTTTCTTTCGGTTTGCGTTCTTCATTGTGTGTACACACCTTTCTTCAGAGTTTTTTAAGACGCGTGCGCCCGTGAACGCGTCTGTGGGACCGTGAAATCACGCGCCTGTACGTTCATAAAGCCGCGGCACGCCGCTCCTGCGGGTTCAATTTTTGTATTCCCAATTCGGTTCGTACCATTTGTTAGATCCGAATTCCGTATAAGCGCCGGTGGTTAGATCGTAGCAACAGGATTTGTCGGCCAGCCCGCTGTAGGCGATCATATA
>CANQNM010000088.1 GCA_947625265.1 uncultured Clostridia bacterium | reverse complement strand
GCACGGGAGAAGAATGCCGCAGACTCAGGCAAGTACGGAAAACGGAAGGGAAGTTGTCCTTTTGACCGCGCGGTGTAAGTTTTGAAAGGAAAAAAGATTCCTTAGCGCGATGGACTGGATATCGAATGCTGAATGCTGTTTTGAATTCTATCGTTATATTTTTTTGAGAATTGACGGGGAAAGAGAATTTATTTTTTTTGAGATTTTCCATTGACAAACCGAATTCCCTATGCTATAATACCGGGGCTGGGGAGCGGCGCCATAGCCAAGCGGTAAGGCAGAGGTCTGCAAAACCTTTATCCCCGGTCCGATTCCGGGTGGCGCCTCCAAAAAATCCTGCACAAATGTGCAGGATTTTTATTTTTGTAGCCAAAATAACCCCCCGGTTCTACCGGGGGAGAGGAAAAACGCTTTAGTAAAAACAAAGAGGGCAAGTTATATGTGAGTCCAAGCAATTGAAAAAGATTAAACCTCCGAGTAGAATGGCAATGGTTTGGCATCCGCATGACCAAAGAACAAGAAGATAGAATAGTTATGTTTTTTCAAAATTATTGCAATTTGCTATTGCAATTTGCGCAGCCCGCAGACAAACCGACTTTTCAAAAGGTGAAGAAAGTATCGACCTTTTTTTTCAAAAAATCGTTGCACTTCACTTGACAATTCGAGCCGAAAAGTTCCCTAAATCGGGTGCGGGGCAAAGCCCCGCAAAGACTTTGTCTTCACTCTGTGCAATTTGCTATTGCAATTTGCGGATATTTTTCAAAGGATGTCTTTCCGGAAATTCTTTAAAATTTTTCGGCGGATAACCGGGTTCTCCTAACGCCCCAAAAGAATTTTAAAGAATTTTAATGGGGCCGCCGCACCTTGCGTTTCTCACGCCCGTGCGACGTCCCCAAAAAAGTTTGTTTACCGTTCTTCACGGTAGTAATTGATGCCGAGACCTGCCGGCGGACGGTCTTCTTTTTTGTCCCTGATGCTGGTGACAATGAGTACAAGAATGGTAACGACATAGGGGAGCATTTTCAGAAGCGACTTGTTGGCGGTGGAAACGCCGGTAATATAACTGCTGGCGATATAGAGCGCGCCAAAGAGTATTGATCCGAAGACGCCGATGTGCGGTTTCCAAATCGTGAAGATTACCAGGGCGATGGCAAGCCATCCCAAGGCGTCAATGACATACTCCCAGTTTCCGTGCAGCGTGTCCATTACATAGCAAAGTCCCCCCAGTCCCGCAATGCCGCTGCCGATCATGGTAGCAAGATACCTGTATCGGGTCACGCTCACGCCTGCGGCGTCTGCGGTCGCTGGATTTTCACCTACTGCGCGCAAATGCAGACCGACTCTGGTGTGCGCGAGCACAAAGGAGACGGTAAGCGCGATGGCGATGGCCAGATAGATCATGATGCCATAGGACAGAAACAGCCTGCCAAACCATCCCAATTTTTCGGCAAACGGCAGGGAAGTTGTAAAGAACCTGGTGGCGTATCCGTATTCCTCCACCCTTACCGTGGAGATGATATAGTCGGCGACCCCGATGCCGAATGTGGTCAGCGCCAGACCTGTGACATTCTGATTGGCGCGCAGGGTCACGGTCAAAAAACTGTAGATCACGCCCATCAGCACGGCGCCAAAGCAGGAGGCAAGAATGGGCAGGAGAATCGCCAGCACAGGATTGGCCAGCCGTGAGTAGTCGGCCTCTCCCGAGGCGAAAGGAATTACCGCAATTCTGGTGTAGAGGGCCTCTGCAAGACACCCGCTGGCGGCCCCTACGCACATAACGCCCGGAATACCCAAATTCAAGTGCCCGGATTTTTCAGTGAGCGTTTCCCCCGTGGAGCCGAAAAGGAAGACCATGCCGATGCGCACCGCGCTGACAATGAAATTTATGATCATTTCTTATCCTCCTTTGCGCGTCTGTTAAATATGATTTTATAGTTGATAAAGAATTCGCAGCCGATGATAAAAAATAGAATGATAGAGGTGACAATGTCGGAAATCGAATTGTTCACTCTGAAATCCGTGGATACCTGTTGGGCGCCTGCCTGGAGAAAGACGATAAGAAAGGATGTCAGGATCATATAGAGAGGATTGAATTTGGCGAGCCAGGAAACCATGATGGCGGTAAAGCCTCTGCCGCCGACAGTCGAAGTGTTGACGGTGTGGTTGGTACCGCCAACCAGGAGCAGTCCCGCGATTCCGCAGAGAACTCCCGAGAGAGCCATGGTTCGGACAATCACTTTTTTAACGTTGATGCCGATATATTTTGCGGTTTTTTCACTTTCACCCACTACAGAAATTTCGTATCCGTGCTTCGAGAAACGCAGATACACATATACGGCGGCGGTAAGGATTGCAACCACCAGAATGTTCAGAAAATATTTGTGCGGTCCCACCTGCGGAAACCCGTATTCCGACATGGGGGAAAGGGTTCCTGAACCGCTGGTGACCCAGGTGTTGATGAAATAGGTGACCAACTGCATAGCCACGTAATTCATCATCAAAGTGAACAGCGTTTCATTGGTATCCCACTTGGCTTTGAACAAAGCGGGAATTATTGCCCAGAGAACGCTCGCCGAAATACTTGCCAGCGTCATCACCAAAAACAGCGCGGGCGTGGGTATTTTGCCGCCGAAATAGAACATCATTGCTGCGGTTGCCAGCCCGCCTACCAGCACCTGTCCCTCGGCGCCGATGTTCCAGAAACGCATTTTAAACGCGGGCGTTACCGCCAGAGACACGCACAGGAGCATCACCAGCGCCTGGGCAAGATTCCACCGTCTGCGTACTGTACCGAAAGCGCCGTCGAACATTGACCGATACACCTTCAGAGGATTGGCGTGAATGAGCAGCATGATGAGCAGGGCGCACAAAAGCAGCGCCACGATCACCGCGGAAATCCGGATGAGCCACGCCTGCCAAAAGGGAATGTCGCTTTTCTTCACCACATGAAAAAGAGGTTCGCGCACAGCCTTTGTCTTTTGCTTATTCATTTCTGTTTTCCTCGCTTTCAGCCCGCCGGCTTTCTTCGAATGATCCGTTGGGCTTGGACATGGTCATCATGACGCCCAGTTCCTCTTTCACGGCATTTCTGCCTTCCACGATTCCCGTGATTCTTCCGGCGTTAATCACCATGATCCTGTCGCAAAGTTCAATGAGCACATCCAGATCCTCTCCCACAAAGATCACTGCCACGCCGTGTTCCTTTTGTCTGTTGAGCAAATTGTAGATGGTATAGGAGGAGTTGATGTCCAGTCCTCTGACTGGATAGGCCGCCATCAGGACAGTGGGCGAGAGGGAGATTTCCCTGCCTACCAGAACTTTCTGCACGTTTCCGCCCGAAAGACGTCTAACGGGAGTTGAAACGCCGGGCGTCACCACTTCCAGACTTTCAACGATTTCTTCTGCCAGATCTTTTGGCTTTTTTCTGTCCAAAAATGCTGATTTTCCCCTGCTGTAACTGCGCAGCATCATATTGTCGGTGAGATCCATGTTGCCCACCAGTCCCATGCCTAACCGATCTTCGGGAACAAAGGAGAGCCGCACGCCCATGTCCCGAATCTGCATCGGCGTTTTGTTGCGTAGATCCACTTCGCCGCCCTTTTTGGGATCTTTGTAGAGGATCCTGCCGCTGTCAGGCTTTAAAAGCCCGGCAATGAGTTCCAGAAGTTCCCGCTGTCCGCTGCCGGCGATGCCGGCAATACCGAGAATTTCTCCTGAGCGGGCGGTGAAAGAAATATCCGACAGCACCTTGACGCCGTCCGCTCCGGTCAGGTTGATGTGCTCAACCGTCAGGCGGTCCGTGCAGTCATGCGGATCGGTTCGTTCGATGTTCAGTTCCACTTTTTTGCCCACCATCAACTCGGTAAGCGATGCTTCGGTGGCATTTGCCGTCTCTACCGTGCCCACATGCTCCCCTTTGCGCAGAACGGCGATTCGGTCGGACAGCGACAATACCTCATGCATTTTGTGGGTGATGATGATGATGGATTTTCCGTCGTCTCTCATTTTGCGCAGAACTGCAAAGAGCCGTTCGGTTTCCTGGGGAGTGAGCACTGCCGTGGGCTCGTCCAGGATAAGCAGTTCTGCCCCTCTGTAGAGCACCTTGACAATTTCTACCGTTTGTTTTTCCGAAACCGACATTTGATAAATTTTCTTTGACAGATCGATTTTGAAGCCGTATTTTTCACAGATTGCACGGATCTTCGCTTCGGCTTCCTTTGGTCTGTATTTTTTCTCGTTTTCCATGCCTAGAATGATGTTTTCCGTGGCGTTGAAGACATCCACCAACTTGAAGTGCTGGTGCACCATGCCGATTCCGTATTTGAAGGCGTCTTTCGGGGAAGCGATGACCGCCGGTTTACTGTCGATGACGATATGTCCCCCGTCGGGGAAATAAATGCCGGAGATCATATTCATCAGCGTTGTTTTTCCGCTTCCGTTCTCTCCGAGAACGGCAAGGATCTCTCCTTTGTAGACCGTCAGGTTGACGTTTTGGTTGGCCACGACTTTTCCAAAAGTCTTGGTCACGTTTCTCAGTTCCAGTGCGACGGGTCTGTCCAAAATTTTCATCCTCCGTGTAAGGCATAACGCGCAAAGGCGTAAAAGATATAATGGCCTAAAAAGAGGCGCGAAGGAGCCGAAAACCGGCGAAGCGGCGCATAAGCCCACCGTGCCTCCAAAATGAAAAGGAGCATAAGGCGGAATACTCTCCGCCTTATGCAGTTTTCACTGTAAAATCAGTTTGCGGTTTTGTCAAGTCTGTTGATGCCGTCGATATTCACATCGAAATAGGGCGCGGATCTCTTCTCGGATTCGTGGAAATATCCGTCGGAAACCACGTTGGTGTCGGGCGTGAACTTGTCGTCGGTGTCCACATCCGCCTTATACTCAGTCAGAGTCTGACCGTTTACGGTGAAGGTGGAAGTGTCAAAGACGTGAAGCGTTCCGTTCTTTAATTTCGTCTTGGCGTCCTCGATGGCGGCCGCTGTTCCCGCTGCCGCGACGGAGGTGTTCAGGTCGGTCAACTGTACAGAGTCGGTGGCAAGAGTTCCCGTCCAGTCATCCTTGATCGTTTCGCCCTTGATCACGCAGTTGATCATGTACTCAAAATAAGGCTGCCAGTTGATCTTGGAGGAGATGATGTAGGTGTTGGGGGCCGCGGACTGAGTAGAGCCGTTGTAGGAGACGTTGGGCACGCCTTTCTGCTCGCATGCCGAGGGAGCGCCCATGGAGTCGGCGTGCTGGCTGATGAGCACGCAGCCGCCGTCTATAAGGGCGTTGGCCATCTCACGCTCGGTGTCAACGTCAAACCAGGAGTTGGTGAAGTTCACATCCATGGTCACGGTGGGGCAAACCGACTTTGCGCCGAGATAGAAGGAGGTGTAACCCGAAATCACCTCGGCATAGGGGAAGGCGCCCACATAGCCCATTTTCGCCTGCTCTGCCGTGATCTTTCCGCTTTCAATCATCTCATTGAGTTTCAGCCCGGCGGCGATGCCCGCAAGGTATCTTCCCTCGTAGATGGAGGCAAAAGCGTTGTGGAAGTTGGCAAGTTTTTCGGTGTGCGCTTTGGTGCCGGTGGCGTGGCAGAACTGAACGTCCTTGAATTCTTTTGCAGCTTTGATCATCCAGTCCTCATGACCGAAACTGTCGGCAAAAATAACGTTGCAGCCCTGGTCCACAAGATCGGCGGCGCCTTCATAGCAGGCGTCCCCCTCTTCGATGCCTGTTTTCAGAATGACCTGATCGTCGCGAAGTCCCAGAGCCTTCTGAGTGGCTTTGGCAGCGTCGATAAAGTTTTTGTCATAGGTGGAGTTCTCATCATGCAAAAACAGGAAACCGACCTTGATGTCGTCTTTGCTGACAGGCCCGGTAGAATTGTTGTTCTTGTTTCCGCACGCCACGCCCAGAAGCATCAGGGAACAGATCATCAGGAGCGCAAGAACTGCCGAAAGAATTTTTTTCGTCATATGTATCCTCCGAAAAATATAAATTTATAATTACGAAAGTCCGCAGACATTCATAACTATGACTGTTTTAAAGAACCGCAGGGCATTTCTGCGATCCCGGCGCCATCGAAAGCCGCAAAGCCCACAGGAAGAAGAACTAAGGCGTCGAAAACCAAGAAGCAAGGGGGACAAAAAGTCAAAATGCCGAATGTCAAAATGTTCAAAGACCAGAAGCAGGTCCTTTCGAACGGCAATCCAACGCCCAAAGACACGCTCCTGTCACTTCGGTTTTTGAAATTCAGACCGGATTCATGATCCGCTTTCAACGAAACAAACGCCTCTTTCATCCATGGATGAGATGCGCGCCAGCGCTTCTACCCGGCATCTTTGCCGTATGAGTGCGCCTCCGTTTTGATAGGCTTTTTCGATGACTACTCCGCAGCCCTGCACTGCGGCGCCGGCTTGGTCGCAAAGTTCAATCAGCCCTCGCAGCGCGTTGCCGCTCGCCAAAAAGTCGTCGATGATCAGTATCTTGTCCTCCACTTTTAGGAAGTCTTTTGAAATCAGTATGCGGTTGACGTTTCCGTGGGTATACGATTTCACCTCAGCACTGTAGAGATCATCGCCAATGTTGCTGCTTTTGGATTTTTTGGCAAACACCACCGGGACCCCAAAATATTGAGCGGTGAGACAGGCGATGGCGATGCCTGACGCCTCAACCGTTAGAATTTTGGTCACCGGCGTTCCCTCGTAAAGTCTCTTGAATTCTTTGCCCAGTGCGCACAGAAAGGGCACGTCCAACTGGTGATTGATAAAGGAATCCACCTTCAGCACGTCTCCATTTAGAACCTTGCCGTCTTTTTTGATGCGCTCCTCCAAAAGTTTCATTTTGTGACCATGCCTTTCTTGATCCAAGCGGGCTTTGTTCGGTTTTTCGCTGTTCTGCGCGCCTCCTGTTTGACCGTTCCCCTTCAATTCGGCGTTTAGATGGCTTTTGTTGGGATGTCGCTTGGGACACCCAGGGCTTTCCTGCGAAAGCCGTAAAATCCAAAGATGAAAAATTCCGAAGATGAAAAATCAGGAGAATTCCGAACACGGTGTTCCATAGAATCTTCCTCTCAAAGGTTTGCACGGGCGTACAAAAATTCGCACGGTTTCTCGCATCCGCAGACATTGGGAATTTGCGAAATACGAAAAAAGAGAAAAGGAGTCTCCAAAAAGACCCCCGCAGAAAGACGGCAAAACTCGCATCGCGTCTCGCTTCGGTAGTCCGGCCATTTACGGCGACCGGGTAGAAACTCCAAAACCTTATCTTTTGGGTTATACCGCTTTTTATTCGATTCGACTGTATTCTACGCTTTTTTTACCCTGTTGTCAATAGGTGAACTGGATAACATTTGAAAATTTTCTTTAGGGATTTGTGCACAGTGTACAAGAGTATCCCGTGGAAGGTTCAAAATCCGGGCTTGCCCCCTTTTTACGCGTGTGATTGCTTTCACAATTCGTTATAGAGAAATATTTCGCTCTTGCTTCCCCTGCCTGGATATAGGTTTTGTTCCACGCAGCGGACGCGTCCCCGTTTTGTGTTTCCCGGTTACCTTGCAGTTGGACAGTTGGACAACTGGGAAAACGGATAAAATCTGAAAGAGGGAAGGGAAAACAGATCTTCAAAGGGGTTTCACAGAAAATTTTAGAAGAAACGGCTTGACATCGGAAGAGAAAAATGATATAATAAAAATAGGAATTATTCTTAAGTAAGGTTGGAACCATGACGAGACAAAGACGTTTGATTGAGGAAATTCTCTCCTCTTCCCAAGGGCATCTCACTGCCGACGAGATCTTTTTGGAGGCAAAAAAACGCAGTTCCACCATTGCTTTCGGCACGGTCTACAGGAATTTGAAACAAATGTCGGAGAGTGGGGTGATCCGACGCGTGCCAATGCCCGACGGTCCGGATTTCTATGATCGGAGGGTTTGCCCTCACGAGCATCTTTTCTGTCGCTCCTGCCGAAAACTGACGGATCTGCCCCCATGCGATCTGCGGGAGTACCTGAAGGAAAAGACCGGTTTGGAGATTGATTCCTATGTGCTCACTTTGCGCTATGTTTGCCCCGCGTGCCGGAAGGCACAGATTCAACACCCGAAATAAGGTGCGCCCGCGGGAAGCCGTGCCGTCGCCTTAAATTTACATAAAAGGAGAACACCTATGAAAAAATGGAAATGCACCGTTTGCGGCGAGATTGTTGAAGGGGAGAATCCCCCTGAAAGATGCCCGCTGTGCAAAGCGCCCGCTGAAAAGTTTGTGGAAGTCAAAGAGGAAGAAATGACTTGGGCAACCGAACACGTGGTAGGCATCGCCAAGGATGCGGACCCCAAGATCGTAGAGGGTCTGCGCGCCAATTTCAACGGAGAATGCACCGAAGTGGGGATGTATCTTGCCATGGCGAGAGTTGCCGCAAGAGAGGGATACCCCGAAATTGCCGAATACTGGAAAACAGCCGCTTATGAGGAGGCGGAGCACGCGGCGAAGTTCGCGGAACTTCTGGGCGAGGTGGTCACCGACAGTACCAAAAAGAATTTGGAGATGCGCGTAGCGGCTGAAAACGGCGCCACCGCCGGTAAATTTGAACTGGCAAAGATGGCCAAAGCCCAGAATCTGGACGCCATTCATGATACGGTTCATGAGATGGCAAAGGACGAGGCGCGCCATGGTAAGGCTTTTGCCGGATTGCTGGCAAGGT
>CANQNM010000087.1 GCA_947625265.1 uncultured Clostridia bacterium | reverse complement strand
GCAGGGCGATTGAATGTCCTATCTGCTCAATTATTTTTTCACCTTTTTTGGTCTCATATCATTGACAAAACTACAAAGCGAATAATGTTTCTGCTCTTTTGCGTAAAACCGTCAATCTGCCGAAAACAATCCGTCCCCACCGCGAAAATGCGGGATCGGACACTGATATGCATGTTTTTTAAAAAATTTTGATTTTGATCATGAACTTTTCCTCTTCGGAAGATAATAGTATAACATTGAAGTTTTCTGTAAAATCAACGGGTTTCTTGAAAAAGGGCGAAGAAAATTGTTTTTTAAAAGAGGGAATACCGCCTGTGTCGCTTTTTTGTCTCAAATGTTTTTTGAAAAATGGGGCGAAAAGATTAGGTTTTATCCAAGGTCCGACTGGAAAACGTTGAAACAAGCCCTGCAAGACGCCAAAACCCTGATCGACTGCCGCAAAAAGAAATAACCGGTGAAAGAGGTTTGAAGGGAAGTTGATCAAGGCATTGTTCGCAAGCGTTTTTTCATATGTTTGCCAATGCATTCGCTGCGGCTGCCGGAACCGAGGGCGTTTGTGCTGCGGCTACGCAAAGGTTTTGTCAGAAACGGAAAAAAGATTTTTTGGAAATTGACATTTAGACGCCGAAGTGATAGAATATACTATGGGATGGAGCGGTTTGTAAAAGAGAGGGGGAGTCAGGTGGTCGCATACCTAAAAAAAGTCATCCGCTATTTTGACATGCGTCAGAAAAAAACCAAATGGCACATTTACGCTTCCCACGCGTGTTTTTATGTGTTGGTGTCGTCCGTTCCCCTGCTGATGCTGTTGTTGATGTTGTCCGGCAGACTTTTCCCCCATCGCATTGATCACTATCTGGATCTTCTGCGCGCATACCTTCCCGAACAACTTTCTTCCTATATCCCCGATGAGTTTATCCACAATGCTATGACTGCAGATATCCCGGTGATGTCGGTGACCGCTTTCGCTATGATCTGGTCTTCCTCCAAGGGAATGCGGGCGATTTCTCAGGGACTGGAGTCGGTTTACGGACTTTCCGACAGACATTCTTATCTCAAAGGCCATGTTTTTGCGCTTCTGTACACGGTTGTATTCATCGCTTTGATCTTCTTTGCGCTCAGCGTGCTGGTTTTCGGCGAAACCATTGTGAGTTTTCTGGAATTGCGGGGAAGCGAATACAAAAACCTGGCGCGTGCGTTTATCAGGAGTGCTTGGGCATTTTCTTTTATCATTTTTGTCCTGATATTCGCGCTGATGTATAAATTTATGGCGGGCAGAGATCATCCCCTTTACAGGCATTTACCGGGTGCCGCCTTTGCCGCCGGCGGCTGGGTGGTGTATTCAGCGCTTCTGTCCCTTTACTTGCGATGGTTTAATCCGGAAAAATATTTGCTCTACGGAAGTTTGGGCGCCCTGATCCTTTTGATGCTCTGGACACACAGCTGCATGACGATGCTGATGCTGGGTGGGGAACTCAACGTACTTCTTTTGAAAAGACCGCTTTTGGTGCGCGTACAGCAGAAACAACGCAAAAACTGAAACCTGAGGCAAACCTACGGGAAAATCGAAACTGGGAAGGTGCACAGGGAAAAATCGTGAACAGAAAAACGGGCGATGGAAGTTATGCAGAGATTGGAAAAACAAAAAAAGGAAATGGAGATTTTTGGAACCGTTCACAAATTTAAAATGAAAGATTGTAAATACAGTTTGAGAAATTGAAGGAGAATCTCTTTGTTCACGTGAGGGGGCAGAGTATGAAAAACCATAAAAAAAAAGAACCGTAGTCCATCGCTGAACTGTAGTTCTTCTTTGTTCTTCCCAACGGATCGGGGGATTCCCAAGAGAAACACGACCAACTTGGAAGAAGGCCAACAGAGAGCCGGGGTAAGAATCATTCTGCTTCTGTGGAAATTCCGGCGGACGCCTCCTCATAAGCAGCTGCCGCCAGAGATTCCTCATAGGCCGCGATGATGGTGCTCTCAACGTACCTTCGGAATTCGGCGTTGATCGGATGAACGATGTCACGATAGGTGTTGTCCGGATTTTTGCGGCTGGGCATAACCACGAACAGTCTATCTCTCGCATAGATCACTTTGATATCGTGAAGCGCCAGTTGCCCATCAAAAGTCACCGAAACGATGGCCTTCATGGGTCCTTCATCGTCAAACAGTTTTCTGACTTTAACATCGGTGATTTGCATACTGATTCCTCCTGAAAATCAATTTTATTACGTACATTATACAACTTAATTATGAGCGTTATTCAAATAAAATGAAATTTAATCGTGAATTTATGGTAATTTTTTTGGTTATTTTTTCTTAAATATGAATGCATAGTTAAAAAATAATTTATTTATTTTTTTGTAAATTGTATTTTCTATATAAAGTTTTGGAAAGGATCCATATTCTATGGGACAACATATTCATTTTATCGGAATTGGCGGCATCAGCATGTCCACGCTTGCTGCCATTGCCAAAACGCGGGGGAACACGGTGACCGGTTCCGACAGGACGCCGACTGCCCTTACAGAAAGGTTGACAAAGGAACTGGGCATTCCGGTGTTTTGTCCTCAGAGGGCGGGAAACGCACAGGGGGCGGATCTTGTGGTATACACCGCCGCCATCGCAAAAGAAAACCCCGAACTTTCGGACGCTTTGGAGCGCGGCATTCCCTGCATTTCCAGATCAAAATATCTTGGACAGATTATGAAGGACTATCCGGTGCGCATCGGCGTGTCGGGTACGCACGGAAAGTCCTCCACCACAGCGATGCTTGCTTCCGTGTTTATGCAGGCGCATGCTGATCCCACGGTTGCCTGCGGGGCAGAGATTCCCGAATTTGGCGGCGCATACCGATTGGGCGGGGGCGAGCACTTCATTTATGAGGCATGTGAATATAAGGATTCCTTTCTGGATTTCTGTCCTTCGGTGGCGTTGATGCTCAACATGGAACTGGATCATGTGGACTACTACCGTTCCATTGAGCAGATGGAGGAATCCTACGTCAAGTCGGTAAAGGAGGCTGGTGCGGCGATCGTTAACTGGGATGACCGACATGTGAGAAACGCTGTATCCAAGCTGCGGGGCGTGTGGGTAGTCAAAACGGCGGTGAACCGTTCGGACGCCGATTATACCGCCGTAAACATCGACATGAAAAAGGGATTTGCCTCCTTTGACGTGATGAATGAAAGCAGAAGACTTTGCAGAGTAACTTTGCGCGTTCCTGGGGCACACCATGTGCGAAATGCTCTGTGCGCGGCGGCAGCGGCACATGTTTGCGGGCTGTCCGAAAGGGATATTTCGGAAGGCCTGAACGCGTATACAGGCATTGCGCGCCGTTTTGAATACAAAGGGGAATACAAAGGCGCAAAAATTTTTGACGACTACGCCCACCACCCAACCGAAATCGCGGCGACGTTGGAAACCGCACGGGAGTTGGTGGGGAGCGCGGGGAGAGTACTGTGCGTCTTCCAACCTCACACCTACTCAAGAACCGCCGAACTTTTTGACGGGTTTGTGGAGGCGCTTGCAAAAGCGGACAAACTCTTTCTCGCACCCATTTATGCCGCCAGGGAGAAAAATACTTACGGCGTGACCTCTGAGGATCTTGCAGAAAGGATTCCCGGCGCACAGTATGTCGAAAATTTTGAGGAAATTGCACGCGCGCTGGAGGAAGAGTTGAGGGAAGGGGATATTCTTTTGACCATGGGCGCGGGAATCGCGTACAGAACGGGGGAAATTCTGTTGGGAAAATCCTGAATTGTCCGAACGTTTGGATTTCTGGAAGAAAAGAGATTTTTGCACAAATTTGGGACAGCCAGACGAGGATGAATTTATGTAGGGAATACGGTTCGTCGTCGAAAATGGTGTTGCACCATATCTTTTTATAAATTTTTTTCATCGTCGATAACAGAGGCGCGAGTATCCGGAGACGACCTTTTTGCTGTGGACACAAAAGCATCAACGGCAAGAAGCGTTTCTTTTGTATCGGTAGATGCCGGTACTCTCAAGGGTTTTTCGCAAAAAAATTGGAATGAAATTGCAGTTTCTGTTTTTCATTCTAAAATTCGGGGGATAGAAAAACTTTGCGCGATGCGGCGAAAAGCGACGCTATGCGCGAATCAGGCGGAGTAGATACCGGAATTTTGAGGGCCTTATGACGACACAAAATTCATGTTTGCTGCCTTACGGATAGGAAAGGGAGGGTATAGCCGTAATGCTCTATAGAAAAGGCGTCCAAACGTTTACACTTGGACGCCGCGATTGAAGATTTATGCATTTTGCAACTCACTGAAAAATGGAAAACTGTCGGTTGCAGGCAGTATTTCAATTAAAAAATTTTTTGCAGCCTTATATGTCGCCCACTTTTCTGCATATTTCATGAAAATTTCTCTCTTTCTTTAACGGATTCATCCACTCATGCGACAGTTTTTCATGCAGTTTTTTCACAATATGTTTCTCCGTCATGACCGGATCATTCAGTTCGGTTTCTTGTATAAGCGGTGAATTTGCCAGAGTTTTATATGCAATTTTACCGCCTTTCATACTGTTCAAAAGTTCAACATAATACTTCACTGATTTTTCAATGTTTTGCATGGCTTTGTCGCTGTCGCCGGTTTTCAGGTAGGCCTCGGCAAGTAGAAGATAGCAGTCGCCCGAGTCAAAATCATGATAGGGTGGACGGGGACTGTCTTTGAAAATCACATCGAAAACACCCAAAACAGTCTCGTAAACTTCTATGGCACTTTCATACTTTCCATCACGGAAATATGCCTTTCCAAGATTCGCGGCGCTGTCTTCCAAAGCCTGCAAAGTATAGTCGATATTGCTGCAAAGAGATTTCTCGGCCTGTGAATATTCTTCCATGCGGCTGTAAACCGCTGCACGATTGGAATAAACCGTTAGATCGGCGCGCACCGGAAAATCATTCGCCGCGGAAAGGGCTTTTTCGTATGCGCCCTCCGCCGAATACAGAAGCACAAGTGCGCTGTGGGCTGACAGTATGTCGGGAAGATTTTTGGAATACGCGATGATCAGTTCCGCCTGATGTTTCGCCTCGGCGGATATTCTTTTGGCATGCTCCGGCAGATACATATCTCCGTTTTCGGGCAGACAAAGTGCCAGCCCCTGGCCGAGACAGCGGTTCAGAAGAATCCCATTGCGCGGATATTTTTTAAGACCTTCCATAAGTCGCTCGTAGACTTTAAGATAACTTTCAGGATTTCCGTACTCATACAAACTGCTTGCTTCATCAACGATTTCTAAAGCCCTTGCATTTTCTTCAATGCTTTGAATTCCGAAAATATCATCCGTCGGGACGCCGAAAACACTTGCCAGAGGGACAATCTGCGAGATGTCCGGCAGGCCGTTTTCATTTTCCCATTTTGAAATCGCCGGTGCGCTTACGCCGATCAGTTCCGCGAGTTCTTCCTGCGTAAGAGCACGCTCTTTTCGAAGCCGCTTGATGTTTTGTCCAATTGAATAATTTGTCATTTTCATTCCTCCGTGAATCTTTTCGGTACCGTAGATCTATCGTAGCATATCCGGAGAGAATTGAAAAGAGATTTAAAAGAAACATCAGGCAAACGGAGCGTGGAATTTTCATGAATATTCCTGCCGTTGGTTCACTGATTGTCTGCCCTTCTTCGCATATGTCATATCAAAATGATCTTCCTTTGACAAATGTTCAATTTTGAGAGCAGGCATAAAGGAAGGCATGGAAAGCATTTCTGCTCTCTATACTGTCTTCTGCCTTTTCTAACGCTCACCTGGTTGTATTAAACTGTGGGTTTCAAATTACTGCCCTACATAGTCAGCCTTGCCTTCGGGATGTTTCCCTGTGTACCGGACGATGTCCGGTTATTTTTTTATTCAGAATCGTCGGAGCGGGCAGTCTTTTTCTTTGCGGAAGGGATAATTTCCTCATGGAAAAAGTAGTTCACAACGATAGGCGGCTCATCAAATGGGCGCCGAATCGAATCATCGTCACGCACATAGAGCAGCCCTTCTTCCTTAGTGAAACGGCGCATTTCTTCATCCAATTCAGCCCAGTAACTGCGATCCCCTTTCATGTATATCCTTTGATACAGGGCATCCAGTTCAGGATGATTATCATGAATCCAATTCAGGATACGTCCCTTGTAATCACCCCGGAGATTCAGGTTTTCCAGCCAAACCAAATTGCACTGATCTTTAGCCCTGCGTATAATGGCGGGAATATCGGTGATGCCGGGAAAGATCGGGGAGATAAAGCAGGTTGTCCGTACCCCGGCATCGTGAAAAACTTTCATGGCTGCGAACCGCCGCTCAATGCTGACCGCATTATCCATTGCGGCACGAAAGCCCTCGTCCAAAGTGTTGATTGACCACGAAACACGGGCGTTGGGAAAGGTCTTGATCAGATCCAGATCTCTGAGCACGAGGTCGGATTTGGTGGCGATGCTGACCGTACAGCCGCTGCCCTGCATTTGTTTCAGCAGCGCTCGTGTCCGTTTGCTGGTTTCTTCCAAGGGCTGATAGGGGTCGGTGACCGATCCGATGAAAAGTTCTTTGCCTGCATATTTCTTCGGATTTTTGATTTCCGGCCAGTGTTTTATGTCAATAAACTCGCCCCACGGCTCCGCATGGTTTGCAAACCGCTTCATAAAGGAAGCATAGCAATACTTACAGCCGTGGGTGCATCCTGTGTAGGTGTTGACGGAATAATCGGCGACAGGCAGATTTGATTTCGTCAACACGCTTTTTACATCAATGTCTTTTACAATGAGTTCCATGTCAATTTTCCCCTTCTTTATCGCAAATTGTTTTTATCTCGTAATGCAAACTGTTTAGAACGCTCCGAGGTCCTCGCACCGCAAAAATGCCAAACTCGCCCAGTTTCTTTAAATTCAGTTGGTCCTGCTGAAACCGATGTAAAAATTGAATTTTCATAGCACGGTTCATGTGTATTTTTCCGTCATCATACTGGTAAGGGATGTCCACTTCCACAGCCTTGCACTTGTATTGGATTGCTGAAACTGGGGCGGCGACATACAGATAGATGATATCTCCGACAATGATATTGCTGCTCTGTTTCCAAAGAATCGTATCGCTCCCCGCAAGGGCATTTTCCAGATCGAAGAATTTGGGGTTTGCGGGGAGAATCCACTCCCGATTCACAAAACGTCGGGGCGCCTTTTTTGATTTCCTATTTGCCGTGATGTCAAAACTCATATTCAAAAGGGCAAAGATTACATCCTTTTCCACCGAACCGTCCAGCAGTACTGTGATCCAGTTCCTACGCTGCATACGGTAAGCGGGGAGAATGTCCTTTCCGTCTAACAGAGAAAAGACCATGACCGGATTGCATTTTAGTTCCAGAATGTCCACAGTTCCGTCACCGGAAAGACCGAGTTTTTCCCGTTTTACATCCATAATAAGGGCGTACCATTTTTTGCTGTCCTTGTGGCGCAGGACGGCATAACCCGGCGCTTTCAGCCACAGATACTCGGCGGTTGTCCCATACTGGCTGGCGGCATATTGCAACACATCGTCACGAAAAGAGTTTTTGTTCATTTTCAGATTTCTCCAGTTCCTTGATTTTCTGCATTTCCTTGCGAAGTGAGGAAGTCAGGCGTTCAAAGAGACGCAGGACCGTTTCCCGTTCCGCATCTGTCAGGGACAAAAAGGCAAGCTTTTCCGCACAGACAATTTTATCCGCAGTATTTTCGGCAAGTGCGATGCCTTTTTCGGTGAGATGGATGTACTTGTTCCTGCGGTTGTTCTGGGCAAATTCCAGCGCAACATACCCTTCCTTTTCGAGCGTCTTCAGTGCTGAATGAATTGATTGCTTGGGTTGGAGCAGCAGGTCTACGATGTCTTTCTGTGTGCATACAGGATTTTCACGCACAGCATATACTATCCATAGAGCCAACTCCGGCATATCAAAATTTCGAGCAGCCTTGCGATATAGTTCGTCATATCGTTTGAAGATACGGTTAAACTGAACAATTTGACTCTGTACATCACTTTCCATGGCCATTCTCCTTTTTAAAGAGGATTACATCTTATTATAGTCTTTTTTCGGACTGTTGTCAATGGCTTCCATGAACGGTTGACGGCAGCATATTGGATTAGAAAAATACTCCTCGCCTCCGATGTGAAAGTGAGGAGTTGTCTTTATGTGTTTATGCCTTTTTGATTGTCATTGTTCGATATGATTATCGACGCAGTTCATTCAACACAACTCCAATGTTCGCATCAATGCAAATTGACTGTCCGGCAATCTCCGTCGGGCAGACAGCCTCTCCGTAGTTAATACAGGCATAGGTCGCCGCCTTGTTTTGCGCGGTCATGCGCCAGAACGGGTACTTGATAATGACCGGCGTATTGTAGCCGACGCCCAGTTCCAGAAACAGAATCCGCCCGTTTCCCCGTGTCCTCAAAAAATTCTCGTATCGCTGTGCCGCCTGATGCCAGCCCTCATCCTCCACAAACTTATCGTCGGAGCGCAGATTCATCGTCAGGGGTTTTCCACAATGGGGACAGACAGGCAGCAGTTCAGAGGGAATACGCATATCCTTTTGCTGTTCCATCATCTGCCGGATCAAGTTCTCGTTATCAAAGGTTTCCTGAGAACACGGTTTCGAGCATTGGAACAGTCCGTAGTCGCCCTGGGTGTAGAAAAGGCGCTTTTTATCCACCCCTGCCTTCTGAAAGCAGTGATCCACATTCGTGGTGATCACAAAATAATCCTTATCACGTACCAGTGCCAGCAGATCATCGTAGACCGGCTTTGGCGCATCCATATAGCGGTTGATGAAAATATACCTGCTCCAATACGCCCAAAATTCTTCCGGCGCAGCAAACGGATAAAAGCCGCCGGCATACATATCGGAAAAGC
>CANQNM010000086.1 GCA_947625265.1 uncultured Clostridia bacterium | reverse complement strand
GCCATGTGGAATCGGAGGTCTACCTGGCCAGCCCGGCTGTGGCGGCCGCCAGCGCCCTCACCGGCTACATCACCGATCCGAGAGGAGCAGAACAATGAATGCACAGGGAAAAGTTTTTAAATATCCGGATAATGTGGATACCGACGTCATCATTCCCGCACGGTATCTCAACACTCCCGATGCGGAGGAACTGGCACAGCACTGCATGGAGGACATCGACCGTGACTTTGTAAAGAACGTACAAGAAGGAGACGTAATCGTCGCCGGTTGGAATTTCGGGTGCGGTTCCTCCAGAGAACACGCGCCGCTGGTCATCAAAACCTGCAAAGTGGGCTGCGTCATCGCCAAGAGTTTTGCACGGATATTTTACCGCAATGCCATCAATATTGGTCTGCCGATTCTGGAGTGTCCCGACGCAGCGGAGGAAATCCGCGACGGAGACGAGATCAGTTTGGATTTTGATACCGGAATTATCACCGATATTACCACCCAAAAAATTTATAGAGCGCAGCCCTTCCCTCCTTTTATCCAGAACATCATTGCAAAAGGCGGTCTGCTTGCCTCTTTGAGGGAGGATCAAAAAGATGAATAAAAAAATCGCCGTGCTGCCCGGTGACGGCATCGGGCCGGAAATTGTCGCCCAAGCCGTCAAAGTTCTTGATCGGATCGCTTCCGTTTACGGTCACAAGTTTGAATACACCTATGTGGATATCGGCGGATGTTCCATAGATAAATTCGGCATACCGATCACAGAGGAAGGCATTGAACTCTGTAAGAATTCCGACAGTGTGCTCCTGGGCGCGGTGGGCGGACCAAAATGGGACGCCTGTCCCCCGAACATCCGTCCGGAGAAGGCTCTACTTGCAGTAAGAAAAGAACTAAATCTTTTTGCAAATCTGCGCCCCATAAAACTTTTCCCCCAACTCGCAAGCGCCTCGCCTCTAAAGAAGGAGATCGTCGGAGAGGGAATTGATCTGCTGATCGTCAGAGAACTCACCGGTGGCGTCTATTTCGGAAACCGCCAAACGGAAGAAATAAACGGTGAACTGGTGGCCACCGACATCATGCCCTACAGTGAACATGAAATTGAGCGGATCGGCAGGGTGGCTTTCGAAACAGCCCTAAAGCGCAGAAAGAAATTGGCGTCGGTAGATAAGGCCAACGTGCTGGACACTTCCAGGCTATGGAGAAACGTCATGCACAGTTTGTCTAAGGAATACAGCGAAGTATCCTACAGCGACATTCTTGTGGACAACACTGCTATGCAGTTGATCAAAAATCCGACACAATTCGATGTCCTTGTCACTGAAAATATGTTTGGAGACATTCTTTCAGACGAAGCATCCATGCTTACCGGATCCATCGGCATGATGCCCTCGGCGTCACTTTCCTCGGGAACGCTTGGAATGTATGAACCGATTCACGGTTCCGCCCCAGACATTGCCGGTATGAATATCGCCAACCCTTTGGGAACGGTTCTCTCAGCCGCGATGATGCTCCGTTATTCCTTTCACATGACAACAGAAGCGGATCTGGTCGAACAGGCGGTAGAAAAAGTCCTAGATGAAGGATATCGCACAGGCGATATTTTACAGGAAGGAACCGTAAAGGTTTCCTGCAGCGAAATGGGAGATCTTGTAGTTTCCCATATTGGAATGTCTTAACAGACAAACGGTTTCGCAGGGACCTTTAATCAGGAATCGTCTGGAATACTTTTAGAAAATGTCGCTGTGATCCACCAATGTATGATATGTGTTTTACCGTAACAGACAGGGAAACTGCATAGAAAGTTCCAAATAATAAAAAGGTACATCACTGTTTGGTGATGTACCTTTTAAGTTTGCGCACCGTCCAGTTTTAGAAAATCGCAAACATCGCAGAGAGATTTTTACGTCCTCTTTTTGCCGTACATTTTTCTCATAAGACTCAAGAGAGGAAAAACCAGCATGCACGCAAAAAAGTTTCCCGTCATATGCACAATGTCAAAGGGAAGTCCTGATAAAATATATTTTTTATAGTTCGCAAAACTCCATACAGTCTTTGGAAAAAACAAAAAATAAGAGGCGGGAGAGCAGAGAATTCCAAAGAGCAATCCGTGTGCAGCGCCCAAAAGCGGATAAATCACCGCTTCAGCGGTCTTGGGAAGTTTTTTAGGCAAAAGCATTACGGCAAACCAAAGAATCAGCCAAATATAAGAATACATCACCCATGTGGAAAGGAAAAAGCCCTCGAGAACTCCGTCTAAGAGTACAAAAATATAGATCGGAATTAGTGCCTTTACCCGATAGAAACGAGTCAAAAGAATCACAAACATAGCAATGAGGTGCACATTGGGCAAAAAATTCATCAACTGATCCGAAATCACCATGAGAGCGCCGAAGATCGACAGAACAACGAGATCCCGCAGGGAATTGTGTATCTGCGTGCGTGCGTTCATCCTTTGGTATAAACGAATTTGTATACGGCTCCGTCGGCAAGTTCCGTGCTGTCAACACCTGTCATCGCATACTCTTCCCCGACATACAGCGCCCAATACGCATTGTCCAATGTATAGTCCGCACGGATACCGTTCACTTCCGTCACCATCAGCCCGTATTGGGACTCTTCCCCTTTGATCAGGTTTTGACTCTCAAGAGCGCCCCGCAAATATTTTTCATTGGTGTCAATGTCGAAACTTTGTGTTTGTCCCTCAGCGTCCACCACAAGAAACGTGATGTGGTAGAGATATTCGTCTGACACAGAGCCAACACTGCTGTTTTGAGAATTTGACGGGGAAGGAGGCGTTGAGGACGTCTGTTGGTTTTTTGTACAGGAAACGAGAACCAAGGAGGACAGGAACACCGTTAGTGCAAACAAAAGGGATAGGACGCGGTTAAAATTTTTCATCATCATTTTTCTTCCTTTACCATTCAATTGACGGCTTCTCACTAAACCGCGCAAGCGTTTGTCGTCGCATATCAGGTAGGAAAACCCAAACGTGCAAGACAGTTCCAGAGAGTGCGGAGCAATATCCTTGAATATGCATTCGACCTCTTCCATAGCGTTTCGCGATCATACACCAAGAGTATCCGGACAACCATCGCCGCGTATTATACACTAAAAGTCTGAAATTGTCAAGAAAAAACATAGAGTTTCGCCATCGTTCGGCATGATTATTTCCTCCAGAAAGGATTCCCAAATCAATAAAGAAGAATATTGCGCAAAATCACCGCAATATCGGAAGCGTTTTCATTTACTTTTCAAGATTATTTTATCAAAAACACCCGGTGTGCGTCGGCTCATGCCGGATACACACCGGGCGTTCCAAGGTTTCGATTTCTAACCGTTTTACACCTGATCGCTGCCCATAATTTGGATTTCGGTGATGGCCGCCCATCCCTGCGAATCGCTCTTATCGGTCACAAAGCCGGTAAGTTTCACCGAAGCGGTCTTTACTTCATCAAATTCGAAAATCTGCGCGTCGGCTGTTTTGGTGGGATTGACCGTCACAGAACTTCCGTCGGAAAATTCAAGAGTGATGGAAGAAAAGAATGCGTCGTGAGAATTGCTGCCGTCAAAACCGTCGGCGCGCAGAAACAGAACAATGGAACTGACGCACACTTCCCTGCCGAAATTTACAGTAAAATAATCCGTCGCTCTCACCGTTGCACCGGGACCCCAGGACTCATACGGATAGTTTCCGTGCCCCTTGTTGGTAGAATAGCCGTCAATGGCATTTCTGGGAATGAACTGTCCCGAAGCGTCGTGCACATTGTTGCTTTCTGCATGAGGAAATCCCTCGGAACCTTCGGTATGGTCAAAAGGATTCAGGGAGACATTTCGATTTGCCGTCAATTCTTCCGTTGTCGGAATGCTGAACGTAAAACTCAAAACATTTCTTGTAAACTCTCCCGGCATGTATACCGCGGAATTGGACTGGAATGTATAGGAAAACTTTCCGTCGGGCAAATAGAGAATCGCTTCCCCCGCGATCCCGCTGGCCTTGACTTTCAGATAGTTTCCGTTCACTGTCGCCGTAACCGTATCCCCGGCGACGGGTCTTTTGGTTCCGGTCACAGTCACTTTGCCCTCTCCGGTCTTTTCGACTTTATAGTCGTTTGCATCACTCCTGACAGTCGCCGTAATTGTTCTGTCTGCAGGCATTGGAGTAGGAGTGGAAAAAGAGTGGGAACCCAAGGGAGATGCGGAAGCGGATGGGTTGCTCGGCAAATTTGCGCCCGAAGAATTCAACGTAGGGGAATTCTCCCCGCCCGGATTTGAGGACGAAGTATTTTTTGTTCCGAAACAGCCTGTCAGCAACAGCAGTACACTTACAATCGACAAAAGGGTTGCAATGGTTCTTTTCATGGTATGTCCTTTCTTTTGCGGAGCCTGTGCTCCATATTCATGTTTATTTTATCATATTTTTGGAATGCCGTCAATATACCCATCCAAAAAGGACTGTTTTCTCAAGAACTCAGAATTTTTTTGTCACTATTATGTATCCTTCCAAAGCGGCAAAGATCACTGATCCTCAAGCAGTTCATAAGAAAAATTTTTATAGCGTAGTTTGCTGCCCGTATCTATTCCGCAAGGGAGAAGCGCCAACGCAATGAATATACCGTCTTCCTCCCTGCAATTACTTGAACAGTCTAAAAGTATGGCATACTCTCCTTCAATCCGTGCCACTTTGTAAATTTTCTCCTCCACCGCTTTTTTCTCCTTCTTTTCTTTCCATTTTGCTCATTTTACGCATCAATCCCACAACGAAAGGCAGTGATATAAGAAGTGAAATCACATCTGCCAGCGCCTGTGCCCACTCCAAACCCGAAAATCCAAAAAATACAGAGAGCAGCAACATAGCGGGAATCAACGTCAATCCCTGCCTGGACATGGCAAGAACCGAGGCGCCCACCACGTTTCCGGTAGTTTGAAGCATCATGTTGCTCATCACAACAAAGGACATAAGCGGCAAAGTGACCAATTGCCTACGCATGATTCCAACAGCCGTCTTCACAACCTGCCTTCCGCCGCCGCTTCCATCGCTCGCCTGCACAAAAGAAAGAATTTCGGGACTGAAAATAAAGAAGATCACGGACATACAGAATAGAAAAATGAATGTCACTGTGACGCAAAATCTGAATCCTTCCTTCACCCTGTTATATTTGCCAGCCCCGTAGTTGAAGCCGCATACCGGTTGGAATCCCTGTCCAAAACCGATCATCATGGAAGAAATGAACATCATCAGTTTGGAAACAATGCCGAACGCCGCCTTCAGAACCTCCGGCTGCACGGCTTCGGTTGCAACCATCGCACAGCAATGCATCAACGCGGTATTCATGAAAGACGCAATTCCCTGCCTGCAAAGAGACGGAAAACCGCCCTTAAATATTTCCCGAAAGTAAAAACGATTGAAGGTACAATCCCTAAAAGAATAACGGATGTTGTCACTGAAACGGCGCGTACAGAGAAACAGCACCGCGAAACTGATGCACTGACACGCGACCGTCGCGACTGCCGCGCCCGCAACCTTGAAATGAGGAACCAAAAGCGCGTCAAAAAACACATTGATGACCGCCCCGGAAATCAATCCAATCATGGCGTATACAGCGTTTCCCTGAAAGCGTAACTGGTTGTTGAGCACAAGCGAAGAGCACATCACAGGCGCGCCCAGCAGGATGATTCGCATGTAGTCAACAGTATATGCCAATTCTGTGCTTTCTCTTCCTGAGCCGCAAAACAGCGCCAGCGGTTTTACAAAAATCAATCCGAGAACCGTGATGACCATCCCCGCGCCAAAGGCTCCGAAAAAACCGGTCGCCGCCATCTTTTTGCACTTTTCATATTCTTTATTGCCCAAGGCTCTTGAAATATAGTTTCCCGAACCCTGACCGAAGAAAAATCCCACGGCTTGGATAATATTCATCAAAGCATACGCCACCGTCACAGCGGACGTAGCGTTCACATCCGCGAGTTGACCCACAAAATAGGTATCCACAAGATTGTAAAGGGTAGTGACCAACATGCTTACCATTGTGGGAATCGCCAACTTTATGATCAGCCCCCGCAGCGGTGCTTCCGTCATTTTTGCATATTTTTCGCTTTGTGCACTGTCCATACTCAATCGCCTTCCGACAAAAGTTTTTTGGCTGCCTCATCTGCCAAAAGAGCGCCAACGATGGGGTCAAGATTCCCATTCAACTGATCTTCCAACGTATAAAGCGTCAACCCCAACCGATGATCGGTGATCCTGCTTTGGGGAAAATTGTATGTCCGTATTTTCTCGCTTCTGTCCCCTCTTCCAATCTGTGCCCTTCGCTGTCCCGCGATTTCTTCGTCTTGTGCGCTTTGCGAAAGATCATAGAGTTTTGCACGCAGAAGTTTCATCGCCTTGTCCCTGTTTTTGAACTGACTGCGCTCCTCGTCGCACTCTATGACAATGCCGGTGGGTCTGTGCGTTAGCCGTACTGCCGATTCGGTTTTGTTGATATGCTGACCGCCGGCCCCCGAACTTTTGCAAGATTCAATCGTAACGTCCGCCGGATCGATGTGCACTTCGATTTCATCCATTTCCGGCAGAACTGCCACAGACACTGTGGAAGTCTGTATCCGCCCCTGTGATTCGGTTTCAGGGATCCGCTGTACACGATGCACACCCGACTCAAATTTGAAGTGGGAATACGCCCCGTTGCCGCAAATGAGAAAATCAATTTCCCGGTAGCCGCCAAGTTGCGTCGCGTTCTCAGAGATTCGCTCAATTTTATATCCCATCCTGTCGGCATACATTCCATACATTCTGAAAAGATCTGCCGCAAACAGGGCCGCCTCTTCTCCGCCGGCGCATGCCCTCAATTCCAACACCACATTCTTTTGATCCATAGGATCCTCGGGAATGAGCAGAAGCGTCAATTCCTTTTCAAGTTGGACTTTGCGCTCCCTGGAACTCTTCAATTCCTCTTTGGCTAATTCCCGCAAATCGGGGTCATCAAGCGCTAGACAATCCTCCGCTTCTTTCATAGACTGGACGGTCTTTTCATATTCGCTGTATTTTTGGCAGATAGGAGCAAGATCGCTATACTCCTTCATCAAATCCCTGAACAACACACTCGAGGCAGGGATATCTCCCTGCCCAAGCATATCTTCCAGTTGTTCATACCGCTCTCTTGCGGATCTCAGTTTTTCTATCATTTTCATCCTTTAAACAGATACGGAAATTTTATTGAAAACCTCTCCCACAGCGTCGCGGATCACCAGCGAGCACCGTCGGTCGACCTCGGTTTCGGTTTTATTGATAATCACCAGGCGCGCGCCGTGAAAATAACGTATCAGTCCCGCTGCGGGATACACCCGCAGAGACGTTCCGGCAACAACGAGCATATCCGCGCTGTAAATGTCGTTCACGGCGCTTTCCACAACATCGTCATCCAGCGGTTCTCCGTAGAGAACCACATCCGGTCGGATCATTCCGCCGCACGCACAGTGCGGAAAATCGGTGTACTCAGGAACTTCCGAAAGGGCATACCGTCTCCCGCAGCGGATACAGTAGTTTCTGAGCACGGAACCGTGCAATTCACACACCTTACGGCTTCCCGCCATCTGATGGAGTCCATCAATATTCTGTGTAACTACAGAGATGACCTTTCCAGCCTGCTCAAGAAGCGCGAGTTTTTTATGCGCAGGGTTGGGACGCGCATCAGGATAGAGCAATTTTTCCCTATAGAATCTGAAAAACTTCTCCGGTTTTTCTTCCAGATACTCATGGCTCAGAATGGTCTCGGGAGGATCGTCATATTTTTGACTGTACAGACCGTCAACCGAACGGAAATCCGGTATTCCGCTTTCGGTGGATACACCGGCTCCCCCGAAAAAAACGATTCTGCGACTTTCATCAATATAATCCTGTAAAAGTTTGATGGAATCTTCCCGTTCAACAGGTGTCATCGTCCGTCGTCCTTCGTCTGTTTAAGATTTTTTCTTCTTGCGCAAAACCGCGCAGATCACTGCGACCGCTGCCACCACTGCAACGCAGACAACCACAACGACAGAAATGATGAATCCCGTACGAACCGGCGGTTTTTCGGTTTTCGATTCGGACGGATCACTAACAATTACAGTCGGTGCAGGGGAAGGCGCGGGAGTTGGCTCAGGAATTTTTTCCACTCCCGTAATCGAAAGAACGGTGTCCTCTTCCATCGTCACGACAAACTTTCCCTCGGCGTTTCTGGAAAGCGCCGTACCCTTATCGGTCGCCACCGTCATCTTCTCATCGGTATACCCTTCGTCAAGAATGTATTCCAGCGTCACTTCCGCACCCTTGGGGTAGTATGCGCTGTAGCCTTCCATATGATAGCCGCTGTTCTGCTCAGCCTCGGGAACGGTAAGTTTCAAAAGATCGGTATCAAAATAAACGCTCTCGGTTCCCGTGATCTTCTTTCCCTCATCAGGCATCTTGACTTCGGCAATGACCTCGCCTTTGGCGTTCTTCAGGCGGACAGAGTGCAGAAGCACATCTCCGCTGACCCGTTTCACATTTATACCGTAACGGTAGTCAGAAATGCTCTTCCCTTCCTCGACGTTCAAGAGACTGTTGTAAGCGTGCGTGAAGGTCACCTTACTTGCCCCTCCGTTCACCTCGCCGTTGAAGTTCAAATAGTCGCCCTGTTTTAGGAGATCATAGGTGGGATGATAGTTGCGGTAGGTGTACATATACAGACTTTCGGTATTCACGGCCTCGGTCTGCACATCTTTCCGTACAAGTTCAAGGGTCACAGACTCCCTGTTTGCGGCGGTAACGTCCGCCTCCACATAGAGTTCAGGCAAGCCAGAAACTACATCAGTTCTCCAGTCTACGAAGCAAAACTGATCCATCGTAATGACCCGATCTTCGAAATTCAGTTCCTCATACTCGGACATTTCATTAAGCGCATCATACATCAGCCAAACATATCCGCCGTTCTGCCAGGACTCTCCCCAGGAGTTCGCCACCAAAAAAGCGCCCTTCAACTCGACACCGTCGGCCCTG
>CANQNM010000085.1 GCA_947625265.1 uncultured Clostridia bacterium | reverse complement strand
GGCGCAGTTCATAGGTCCCGGCGGAAGGGCAGGGGGCAAGGAGATTGGCTGCGGGGCGGGAAAGCGTTTCTCTGGATAAATGCTGCCAGACGGTAAAAGGGAAGGAGGAGATGTCCGTGCCGGAGGTGGTATAATCGTAGGTATACAAAGGCTCGGGCACTTCTTTCTTTCGGCTTTTGGGTTGTGGGGTTTCTTCTTTTGCCGGCGATCCGCCGGGCAGAAGAGGTTCCACATAAAAGCCGCTGCCGGGACGGGCGTAAATATACCCTTCGTCAGACAATTGCGCGTAGGCGCTTTCCACCGTAATCACGCTGACCTTCAGATGTGTCGCGAGCGTTCTTTTGGAAGGAAGTTTTTCTCCTCTTTCAATGGTTCCTGCGCTGATCATTTTTCGAATGGCAAGATACAATTGCTGATAAAGCGGTGTAGGGGATGAACGATCAAGAGATACTGTTATCATAAAACCAACCCGATCTTTTTACTTCAAATCTGCTTATTTCTTATGGTCAGTGTAGCATATTTTTTTTGGTTTGTAAAGAAAAATATAAGTGGAGCGTTTGGGAAAATGAAAAAATCCGCTCCCTTTCAAAAAAATCTGAAAGGGAGCAGGAGATCTTTCACAGCGCTCTGATGGCGTCGACTGGCGGCTTTTTCGCGCTGTGGTATACCGGCAGAATCGTAGAAATAAATGCGACCAACACCGAAAGAAGGAGAATGGCAAGCGCTTGCAGCGGTCCGTAGAAGAAGAGAGCACAGGAGATGTGAATGCGTGAGATAAGGAAGGCGTCGAAGGCGTTGACAAGAATGGCTGAAAGAGTGGCGGAAAGCAGGAAACAAATGCCCACAATGAGCATGCTTTCGGAAAAAAAGATCTTGAAAACATCAATTTTTCGTGCGCCCAGCGCGCGCAGAATGCCGATCTCCTTCTTCTTGTAACTGATGGATACGGAGATGAAGTTGAAGAGCAGAAGGGACGCGAATATCGCCAGTACAATGCCCATCCAGAAAAACACGTCGGAACAAATGTCGATAATGGCGCTATACGTTTCCACTTTGTCTGTAAAAACATTGTTGTATAGAGCGAAATAGAGGTTACTCTCGTCGGCGTCATCTATGTTTTGTCCTGCGAACAGCGCACAACATTCGTCGGTTTTGGAGCATAGAAAGAAGTCGTACTGGTTTTCCGTCATCTGTTTGTTGTATGAGCCTAAAAGATTTGAATAGTCCTCCCGGACGAGAATGAGAGCGAATTGGTTGTAGGACACTCCGACGCATTTCATATTTTCAAGAATGTTGTCCCGCATTCTCAGTTGAACATCTGAAAAATTCCATCCGTATTTCTCAAGATGGCTCAAAAGTTTCAGAAATTCCGAGCGAATTTCTTCCAGGGTGTAATACTTATTATTGTACAGTATATCGTGATTGAATGGTGCGTTGGGAGAATACGGATCCATTCCGTTGGAATAGCAGAAACTGTCATAGATCGCGACCAATTCTTCGGAGGGGAGCATGAATTCCCCCTCCTTCAGGAAAGTTTTAGAAGCGTCAAAAAACAGTCCGTCATCGGGGGAGTTCCCGCTGATGCACAGAGGGAGATAGGTTGTATAGGACGACATATCGGACGACATATCGGACGTTTCAATGTCGATCGGGTAGGAAGAATCATTTTGAAGGGAAAGTTCTGTACCGTACTTTTGGTGAAACTCTTCGGAAACCACGGCAACTGCGGAGAAACTCGATTCATATACGCCTTTCAATCCGTAGTATAGACGAAATTTTTCGCTGTCATTTTGAATTTCTGACAGATCTTTTACATCCTTCAGAAACGAATATTGCTCGTGGGGGGAGGGACAATCGAACACGCCGGTGATTTTTAGTTCAAGTTTCGCAAAGGATACGGTTTTTCCCAACAGATCCTCGATCTTAGAGACGGCAAAGTCCCCGTATTTCAGAAATCCTTCCGCCATCAGCCGGGAAATTGCGACTTCCTCTGCCTGCTGCGGCATGCTGCCGTAGAGCAGAGGGCAGCCCACGTCCCTTAAAAGTTTCTCATCTGCGGGGGTAAATCCGGTGAAGGCGTCTGGATAATAAAAGTTTTCGGAACTGTTTTCAAACTGGACAGAGAGATCCGCTGAATAATTCCGCACCGGCAGGAAGGGAAAGGCATTTTGGTAGAATTCCTGCGTCTTGTCGTAAAACACAGGGACAGGTTCCCCGTACTTGTATCCGTAGTCATCTTCAACAACCCGATATTGGCCGAAGGAAAATTCGGTATACTTGGAGTTCAGCAACCCGTTTTCCAGTACTTTTTCGCTGTCGTAGGTCATCAAGGACAGAGAGAAACCAAAGGCGGAAAGGGCGATCATGGTCAGAAGAATGGTCATGACCAGGCGGAAGGGTTTGCTTTTCATGCCGGATGCGCCCATGCGAATGGCGTATTTTAACGGGAATTTTGAGCGGATGAATCGGTTTTCCGCGCGGGTATAGGTCTTCCGCGGGAGTTTTTCGGTGTTGGTTTCTATGAAATGTCCGGCGGAGATACAGGCATTTTCTTCTTCAAGGGTCACGGTGACGGTTTTTTTGGTTTTCAGAAGTTCATTGAGTTTGGCAAGCAGTTCCTCATCTGCCTCTCCAATGAGGTGAATACCGTCGGGCATGACGGTGACTTTGTCGTTCAGCGCAATTTCTTCAGCGGAGACGCTCCGGTCGGAGAGAATTTTTCCGTCGTGCAATTCAACGATCCGGTCAGCGTAACGCTCGGCAAACTCCCGGTCATGGGAAACGACTACCACCAGTTTGTTTTCCGAGAGTTTTTTTAGGGTATCTAACACCGCTTTGCCGGTGGCCGAGTCCAGCGCCCCCGTGGGTTCGTCTGCGAGGATGATTTCCGGATTTTTGATCAGTGCCCGCGCGATAGCAATCCGCTGCTTCTGTCCGCCTGAAAGGGTGTTGGGTTTTCTGTCTTCCAAACCGCTCAGTTCCACTGAGGAGAGCACCTCTCCGACTGCTTGGATTCGCTCCTTATTGCCCTGAAGTTCAGGAGCAAGGATGACGTTCTGTTTGACTGAGAATTCGGGCAGCACATTGTACTCCTGAAAAATAAAGCCGACGAAAGTGTTGCGGTAAGAGTCAAAGTCGGATGAGGAAAAACTTGTGCTGGAGCGTCCCTTGACGATGATTTCACCTGCCGTGGGTTTGTCCAATCCTCCGAGAATATTCAACATGGTGGATTTTCCGCATCCGCTCTTTCCCAAGATAAACACCATGCCTTTTTCAGGAAGCAGCAGGGAAACGCCGTCCAGTGCCCTTACGGATCCGCCTTTGGTCTTGTAGATCTTGGTGACGTTTTTAAGTTCAATCATTTCGATTTCCTCCAAAAAAACTTAAGGCACCGTCACATAAGCCTGACGGTACGGGTGCACCGTCAGATTTTTCGTCAAACAATACGAACAAACGA
This sequence comes from uncultured Clostridia bacterium, assembly GCA_947625265.1. Lineage (GTDB taxonomy): Bacteria > Bacillota > Clostridia > Oscillospirales > CAG-272 > UBA11512. The sequence goes on along the minus strand of CANQNM010000085.1, from coordinate 5,728 downwards.
CAGCCGTACTGGGGTGTACCCCCTTGGGAGGTTTGTGCAATTTGACAGAAAAGATGCAGACAGATATGCATCAGGACTTTGCGGCGATTTGTGTGGCTGTGCCTCAATTTTCAGGTGCGTTCCTGCACACTATAAAGATAAAAATTTGTAAACATCAGTAGAAGGGAAAGGAAGCGCCCCTTTTTGCCGTTCTCAACATCCCCGCGTTTGGGCGCTTCAACGTCGCGTTATTGTTTATTTTTTCGAAATTGATCCTTTAAGCGCAGAGAATTGTCGAGGATTTTTTTTCGCAACCGGATATTTTTCGGTGTGATTTCGATAAGTTCGTCGGGTGCGATAAATTCAATGGCCTCCTCCAAAGACATTTTGATGGGAGTGACGAGTCTCAACGCTTCATCCGCTCCGGAGGAACGAATGGCGGTGAGATGTTTCTGGCGGCAGACATTGACCGCGATGTCGCCAAGTTTTGGATTCATGCCGACGATCATTCCCTCATACACGGGAATGCCTTGGCCGATGAAGAGAGGTCCGCGCTCCTGAGAATTGTAAAGTCCGTAGGAGGTGGTGATGCCCGATTCGGAGGCGATCAGAGAGCCGGTAAACCTGGTAGGAATCTCCCCTTTAAACGGTTCGTATCCTTCAAACAAGGAATTCATGACGCCCTCACCTCTGGTATCGGTCGGAAAATGGGAACGGTAGCCGAAGAGACATCTGGAAGGAATGAGATATTCCAAACGGGTTCTGGATCCGTGGGGATCCATGGAAACAAGATCGGCTTTGCGTGCGCCCAGTTTTTCCATGACGGTGCCTACATATTCATTGGTGACGTCGATGAACAGACGTTCAATAGGTTCGCACATTCTGCCGTCGATTTCTTTCATGATGACTTTGGGCGTGGAAAGGGCAAATTCGTAGCCTTCGCGCCGCATGGTTTCGGCAAGAATAGACAGATGCATCTCTCCTCTGCCTGAAACGATGAAACTGTCGGTGGTTTCCCCATCGCGCACTCTTAGGGAGACATCTTTCATCAGTTCGTCATACAATCTTTTGCGCAGGTGCCGCGACGTCACATATTTGCCTTCCTTTCCGGCAAAGGGGGAGTCGTTGACCTGAAAAGTCATTTCAAGAGTCGGTTCGCTGATTTTTACAAAGGGAAGAGGTTCGGGAGTGTCGCCGCTGCACAGAGTGTCGCCGATAGAGATATCCTCCGCACCGGAGAAGCAGACGATATCCCCGGGAAGGGCTTCGTTTACCGGTATTTTGGTCAGTCCGTCGAACTGGTATAGCGAAACCACCTTTGTGCGGCGTAAAGGCGCGTCGGGGTCGTGGTAATTGCACACCGTCACGGGAGCGCCCACGGAAACTTTTCCGTTTTCCACCCTGCCGATGCCGATGCGTCCCACGTAGTCGTTATAGTCAATAGAGGATACCAGCAACTGCAACGCTTTGTCGGGATCTCCCACAGGGGCGGGCATATAGTTGAGAATGGTCTCGAAAAGGGGTGTCAGATCTTTTCCTTCTTCCATGTCGGAATAGGAGGCCGTACCGGCCCTTCCTGAACAGAAAATCATCGGGGAATCCAACTGTTCGTCCGTTGCGTTCAGGTCCATGAGCAGTTCAAGAACTTCCTCCTCCACTTCCAGAACCCGGGCGTCCGGTCGGTCGATTTTGTTGATTACTACAATCACCCGGTGCTGAAGTTCCAGGGCTTTTTGTAAAACGAACCTGGTTTGGGGCATAGGTCCTTCTGCCGCATCCACCAACAGCAGCACGCCGTTGACCATCTTGAGAATACGCTCCACTTCTCCTCCGAAGTCGGCGTGCCCGGGTGTATCTACGATATTGATTTTCACACCTTTGTAGTGTACCGCCGTGTTTTTCGCAAGGATGGTGATGCCTCTTTCCCGTTCCAGATCGTTGCTGTCCATGACTCGGTCTTCGGTGGTCTGGTTTTCCCTGTAAACACCGCCCTGTTTGAGCATTTGATCCACCAGTGTGGTTTTTCCGTGATCAACGTGGGCGATGATCGCAATGTTTCTTAAATCTTCTCTGACCAAAACTTTGTATCTCCTTTTTGGTTTTTAAACTCAATGCATGGAACTCTTTACAGGTTACAGGTTACAGGGTATCCATTGCCAATAAATCTTCATAGGATTCTCTGCGCACCGCCAAATGGTCTTCGCCTCCGCATACTGCCACCATGGCGGGACGTGGGATGCGGTTGTAGTTGGAAGCCATGGAATAGTTGTAAGCGCCCGTGGTCAGGACGGCAAGCAGGTCGCCCTTGACAGGATGTTGGATAGCGACATCCTCCCCAAGCAGATCTCCGCTTTCACAGCATCTTCCCGCTACCGCGCACTTGTAGTCCGCGATTTTTTTTGCCTTGTTGGCTAAGAGCATTGTGTATTTCGCGCCGTAAAGAGTATAACGGGGATTGTCGGTCATGCCGCCGTCAATGGCGACATAGTTGTTGCAGTGGGGAATTTCCTTCACCCCCGTTACACGGTAGACGGTGATGCCTGCGTCTCCTACAATTGATCTTCCCGGTTCCAGAAGCAGCGCTGGAATGGGAATGCCCCGATCCGAGCAGAGAGCGCTCAACGTTGCTCCGATGTTTTCGATCATCTTTTCATAGTTTACTTCCGGATCGTTTTCGGTATACCGCACGCCGAAACCGCCGCCCATGTCGAGGTACGCCGGCAGCCATCCAATTTTTCTGTAGATATCGGCGATAAAATCCACCATCACTTCGGCGCATTGGAGATATGGCTCTTCACTGAAAATTTGGGAACCCACATGGCAGTGCAGCCCGTCCAAGAGGATATTTTTCTTTTGCAGCGTCGTGCGCACCAGTTCCTCTGCTTGTCCGGTCACGATGGGCGTGCCGAATTTGCAGTCTAAAACGCCGGTGGAAATTTTTCTGTGGGTGTGTGTGTCAATATCCGGGGTGAGTCTCAAAAAAATCTTTTGTTTGGTTTTTTTTCTTCCGGCGTATTGGTCAATTTTTTCCAGTTCTTCAAGGGAATCCACTACGAAATGCCCTACGCCCACATCAATGGCGTATTCAATTTCATCGTCCGGCTTGCTGTTGCCGTGAAAATACATTTTTTCTGCGGGGAAACCCGCCCGAAGGGCGGTGTAGAGTTCTCCTGCGGACACAATGTCCGCACAGAGTCCTTCCTGCACCATAATCTTGTACACACCCGTGTAGCATAAAGCCTTTCCGGCGTAAAGAACGGCGGAACCGGGCGCCAGAAATTTTGCAATGGCATCTTTGTATTTCCGGCAATTCTCCCGGATTCGATCCTCGTCCACAATATATAAGGGCGTTCCGTATTTGATCGCCAGTTCCACAACATCCGAACTCCCGATGACCAGGTGTCCCGCATTGTTGACAGATAAATTGGAGTGAAGCATTTTTACGACTGTACCTTTCTTATTTGCTGTAGATTTTGTCAGGCATTTTGCAAGGAATCTTGCCAGGCGTCCTGCCGGGCATCCTGCCAGGCATCCTTGCCGGGCTCCTGCCGGATATTCCTTCTTTAGAAGATTCTTCTTTGCTGAAATTGCTGCGGTAGAAGCACAAAACCGTCGGATTCCTTTTCTTTATGGTTTTGAGTCATATGAGATCTTTCATTGTGTATAACCCTGGATGCTTGTTGAGCAAAAACTCGGCAGCGCTCAGTGCTCCATCAGCAAAAAGAGCGCGGCTTTGCGCCTCATGGCGCAGAGTGATCACCTGATTGTCGGTGCAAAGGTGTACTTCGTGAATACCGACAACATTTCCCATGCGTACCGACTGAATACCGATCTCATCTTTTTCTCTTGCCGCCATGCCGGCCCGTCCGAAATTTCCGTATTTCGTCGGCAGTACCTCCTGTATTCCCTCCAGAATCATCTTTGCGGTGCCGCTGGGTGCGTCCAATTTTCTTCTGTGATGGGTTTCTACAATTTCTATGTCGGCGTCGGGAAAAACAGAAGCGGCTTTCTTTGCGAGATCGATGAGAAGTGCGATTCCAAGAGACATGTTGGCCGAATAGAACAAAGGAACCGTTTTTGACGCGCGGTGGATTTCTGAAAGTTCCTCATCGGTGTGCCCCGTCGTGGCAATGACCAAAGGCGTTTCTTTGGCTATAGCATAGGCGCACAGTTCTTGCGTCGCTGAATGGTGAGAAAAGTCGATAAGCACATCTGCTTTTCCCGGATAGTCGTTCACACTGCGCCACTGTGCGTTTTCGCCGTATTTGTCAACGGCGGCGACCGTTTCATATCCTTTTTTTTGAATTGCTTCAAGAAGCGCTTTTCCCATCTGTCCGGAAGCACCGTTGACCACAATTTTCATTGTTTTTGCAAATTCACTGCCAACATGTGGCAAATATATCCTTTCTTCCTCAAATTGCCGCTTCTCAATCCATCTTTTCTGGCATTTTGAGTATATTTTTCTGATCAAATCGAAAGTGCAATTCCAGCCTGCCGCATCAGTGAAAAAAGTTTTTCTTTTTTCTCCTCATTCATTGGGGTCAGAGGAAGTCTCAGTACATTTTCACCGTACCCCATGGCGCTCATTGCTGCCTTGGCGGGAATGGGATTTACCTCTGAAAAGAGCGCCTTTATGAGCGGCAGGAATTTCAACTGCAGGTTTGCGCTGCCCGTCACGTCGCCCATAAAGAATCGGTCGGTCAGTTGGGATGTTTCCTTTGGAAGAAGGTTGGAGAGCACCGAAACAACGCCTTTTCCGCCCAGAGCCAAAATGGGCAAGGTTTGGTCGTCGTTTCCGGAGTACACATCCAACCGGTCGCCGACGATCTCCAAAGTTTCAGCGATGGCGGAGATGTCACCGTTCGCCTCCTTCACGGCCGCTATGTTCGGATGATCCGCCAGAACTCCGTAGGTTTCCGGCAGGATATTTACCCCGGTTCTGGAGGGGACGTTGTACAGAACCAGGGGAATGGGACTGCCGTCGGCAATGGCGGTAAAGGAAGCGATCAGTCCTTTCTGCGTGGCTTTGTTGTAGTATGGTGTCACCACCAATGCCGCGTCCGCTCCGAGGGAAGCGGCAAGTTTCGTGCGCTCTATAGCGTAGGCAATGTTGTTGCTTCCGGTGCCGGCAATGAAGGGCACACGTCCGCCGCACGTTTTCACGCCCGTTTGGATGACTGCTTCATATTCCTTTTCCGTAAGCGTTGCCGACTCGCCTGTGGTTCCGCAGCCGACAAGCGCGTGAACGCCTTCTTTGATCTGCCAGTCGATCAGTCTCCCGTATGCTTCCAGATCCGGCGCGCCGTTTTGGGCGGCAGGTGTGACTAAGGCCGTGGCTACGCCTTTAAAAATTGTCTTTTTCATGTTTTCGTGGACTTTTGCGGACAAAAGTTTCCTTTCTCATATTCAAATTCGGTTGCAACCAACACTGGGACGCAGAACGCCGAGAGAATTGTTCCCCGTCTTTTCAAAACAAAGAAACTTTCACTTTATTTTGACGGAAAAAAGAGAATGTGCAGGTTCGGTATGAATCGGCGGCGTCCCAACCATACATATGCGGAAAACCGCTCGAAAATCCATAAAACCCTAAGGCCGGTCTTTTCCCGCGAAGATTGTAACAAAAGATCTCTTTTTTGTCAAGGTCAATGAAGAGAAAGTTTGAAAAACTTTCCTCAGCCCGCAGACAAACCCGCTTTTCAGACGCGAAGAAAGTATCTGCCTCTTTTTTCAAAAGTTTTTGAAGGTTTTT
>CANQNM010000084.1 GCA_947625265.1 uncultured Clostridia bacterium | reverse complement strand
GGATACAAGTTTGCCCAACTCCGTTGCAATGATGGCGATGAACAGAACCGCAAGTGGTCCCCCGCCTCCGCCCAGGTCATTTGCGGCGCAGCCCACAACCGCCGCCGAGAACATCACCAGGGGCGGCGCTTTCAGGGCGTAGGCGATAGCGACTGCCATTGAAGCCCCGTAAACCTCTTTGTGGGCCGGATCGTATCCGCAATATGCTCCGATCTTCGTAAAGAATGACAACCCGGGGATCATCCCAAGCGCCGTGAAGATCGTCCCGATAAGCAGAGTGGCGAAGAGTCCCAGTGCCATGGCGCCCATGGCGTCTATGAAATATGCCTTTGTCGAAGGACATACTCCCTTTTTTTTGCAAAAACTCAAAAATTTCATTTTTTCGATGACCTTTCCCGACAAATAAAAATGCACCGCGTATTGTATCATTCTCTACGGAAAAAGTCAAGTCATCGTTCTTTAAAACACAAGGAGTTTGAGAATCAAAGGCCGCAGCAGCGCGTAGGTTTTCTCCAAACGGTTTTCATAAAGGAATTCTTTCGGAAGACCGATACGAAGAGCGTGCAGGTTTTGTTCTCCTGCCATCCATCCCTCGGGTGTGCAGGAAAAATCAAAGGGGACAAGCGGCAGAATCCCATGTGCGGCGCAAAGATTTTCAAGGTAGGGTCCTTCCCTTTGCGCAGGAAGGGAAAATCCTTTGCCCACGTCGATATGCACCAGCAGTCTTGGCCGGACTTTGCGCACAAAATCGGCAAAAAAAAGACTTTCCGGCTCGCTTTCAGGATAGTCCCCGCAAAAGTCCCGGGGCGCTGCAAGAGCAGGCGCAGTTTTTTTGAACGAAGAAAAATTCGCGTTGAAATTTCTGCCTACATCCACGCCCCTTCCGTTTGCCCGCCAGAGGGCAAAAATATTCCGGACGGACGCCTCCCATCGGTTCTGCGCGGAGTTTCCTGAAATCGGGGAAGAAGTTTCCCGCGCGGTTCGCCCTTCGTCGCTGTTTGACGGACGTTCTGCGTCCACACGTTCTTTCATGTTCCGCATGTCCCCTCCGTTTTGGAGATTCCCCGCCCCCGACGGTTCCCGCGCACAGGGTTCCCACACGTTTTGCATGCCCCGCGCGATGCGTAAAACCCGTTCATACAGGGGATGCGCCGGGGTAAATTCGGAACTTTTTATAAACACGCTGTCGGGATTTGGATTCGGAAGAAAAAAGACGGTGCGCACGTGAAAAAGGAGGGACAGGTTGATATTTCCCGAACCTTGAAAGGACGACGCGCCCAGATCTTCCATGCAGCGGCGCACAAGTCGTCCACACCCGCTTTCACCGCCGAAGGAAGAGAGAAAAACAACCGAGGTTTTTCCCCCGCCCGCCTGAAACGCTTCCAGGGGAAACCTCAGAAAACTCTGTCCGTATGTGATTTTTTCATAGAATCCGATTTCCGGCATGGTCGCCCCTCCGATTTTTTTACTCCATGTATATGAACTGGCGGCGACAGCCATGACAAAAGAACAAAAGTTTTTATTTTTTTCTTTGAAACTGCAAATATCTCAAAAAATTCAGAACAAAAGTTTGCAATTCAAGAAAAAATGTGATACAATGTGGTGGGATTTTCCGCAGGACAGGGAGTTCCCGCAGAATCTGAAAGGAAGAAAAAAGGATGAATCCACGAAACGAAAAACTGAGCGAAAAAGAAAGACGGATGTTTGAATATATCACCGACACCATCGCAAGCGAAGGGTATCCGCCTACCGTGCGAGACATACAGGCCGCGCTGCGCATCAAGAGCACCTCTACCGTTCAGGACTATCTGACGCGGCTGGAGCAAAAAGGATACATCCGCAGAGAACCCGGAAAGAGTCGCTCGGTACGGGTGGACGAATCGTCCTCTGAAAAGGAAAAGCCTCGCACCGCCAAGATTCCCGTGGTGGGAAGAGTTGCCGCAGGCACGCCGCTGCTTGCGGTGGAGAACTGCGAGGGATACATAGATTTTCCCCTGACGAACGGATCAATGTACGGGCAGTTGTTCGCCCTCCGTGTGGTGGGGACCAGCATGATCAACGCCGGAATCCTCGACGGGGACATCGTCGTGGTCAACAAATGCAACTACGCTGAAAACGGTGAGATTGTTGTAGCCATGGTAGACGACGAGGCCACAGTCAAACGGTTCTATAAAGAGAAGGGACACTTCCGCCTTCAACCTGAAAATCCCTCGATGGAGCCGATCATCACGGACGAGGTTTACATTCTGGGAAAGGTCGTCGCCGCCGTGCGATACTACAAATGATGCGAAAAGAAAAAGAAAAAGATCAGCCTTGGAAAAAAAGGCCGCTAACGCGTCTGCTTCTGCTCTGGGCGCTGATTGTGCCGTTGCTGAACGATTTGATTCTAGGCGTTTCCTCCCGTCTGCTGAAGTTTTACGGCGGTGTTTATTCCTACAGCGTCGGAGGGGTGCTGCTGACCCTTCTTTCCGAGATCTTCGATGTTCTCTACACGGTGATTTCCTGTGCCGCGCTGACAGGCACAGTGATGACGGTAGGGTTCTGCGCCGCAAAAAAGGGAATTGGCGGCGGAATAGTTCCCGCGCTCTTTTCTCTTCTGTGCGCGCTGCTGTCGGACGTTTTGCGCATTGCGGAGCAAACACTGCTGTTGGCGCTGGGCGTTTCCGACAGCACTGTGCCTGTAAGCGAGCAGATTTTGCCAGGGATTGCCACGTTTCTCGTCTCCTTTCTCCTCCAATGGATTCTGCTCTTTCTGCTGTTTGCAATTTTTGCCGCGGTGGGCAAAAAATCCGGAAGGAATGGCCTGCTTCTATCGGAAAAAACAGCGTACATGGTCACGGTCTACATATTCATCGGCGTGTACACGCTTCTCATGCTTGCGGACGCCGTTCCGTTGGCGTTGGCGTACACTGAAAACGAGAATCTTTTCACCGGAGTGATCCTCCCCTTCGTTTACCCGCTGATCTACGGCATTCTGATGCTTTTGACAGCGCTTCGGTACAGGGAAGTTCTTCAGAAAAACTTTGAAAAGTAAAAATCCGGAAAAAATCGGGAGGGAACCTGTGAAAACATTGAGTATCCGCACAACCGACGCCGTCCTTGAAAGGGCGCTGCGCCTCTGGTGGAACGATTTTTCGATCTTCTGTTTGCCGGGAAAATGGACGGTGACAGATCTCGACTCCTTTCCCCGTCTGGATCTTCCGAAGGAGTTTACCGTTTCCTTTGGGGATGCGCGCGCGGATCTTCTCCGGCCGTTCTCCTACGAGGCTCTTGAAAAACTCTTTTTGTCCACGTCCGAAAGACCCACGCGGGAAGAACGTCTGGTTTTTTGCGGAGAAAACGTCTTTCTTGACGGGAATTCTTTGTCACTGACACCCCTTGAAAAAAGACTGTTGGAACTTCTGTGGCAGGCTGAGGAGCCTCTTTCCAAAGAGGCGCTTTCCCTTGCGCTCTGGGGTGTGGAGCACAAGTCCAATCAGATTAACGTCTATATCAACTACCTGCGAAAAAAAACCGAATTTCCGGACAAAAAGCCGTTGATTCATACACTGTGGGGAAAAGGATTCTATATTGAACATGATGGAAGAACGATATACGCTGATCAAGAACCTGAGACTCATTGACGCACAGGGAAAAAAAACCGACGGCTGCGATCTGCTGTTTCTTTTGAAAGAGGGAACGGGCACCGTTGTGGACATTGGAAAGAACCTTCCGACCCCGAGGGTCGACGGAACGCAGGTTGTCAACGCGCACGGCAAAACCGCCTGCCCCGCCTTCACGGATTTGCGGTGCTCCATTCCGGATCCCGGATTTGTTCACAGGGAAACAATGTCCACCGGCCTTTCGGCGGCCGTGACGGGAGGATACTGCCGCGTGCTGTTGGCGCCCACTTCCGATCCCCTGCCCGACAATGGTGGAATTGTGCGCGAGGAGGCGGAAAAATGCAAAAAGATGTGGGACTGTCGGGTTGAAAGAGCAGTCCCGCTGACGCTGGGCGGCAAAGGGGAAACCCTTTGCAATTTTGAGGAATTGCAAAAAGCAGGAGCGGCGGCGGTTTCGGCGTGCGGGGAAAAAAAGGATCCCGACTTCGAAAAACTGAGCACAGCCCTGGAAATCTGCAAAAAAACAGGAATGCTTTTCATTGCCCCCGCAGGAGAAAAAAGCATCGAGAATCACGGCTCTGTCAACCGCGGTCGGATGTCAAAACTCCTCAAGGATCGGGGTATTCCCGCAGTGGGGGAGTTGCTGGCGCTTTCAAAGGCCATTCTTCTCTCCAAAAGCCTGGACGCTCCGGTGCACTTTCCCCTCGTCACGCTTTCGGAAAGCGTCAAAATGGTGACGAAAGCCAAAGAGGAAGGAATCAAACTGTCCTGCGGCACCGCGCCCCCCTATTTCTCCTTTTCCGAAGAGGAAATCCTGCTGTCCGGAAACAATGCCAAACTTCTGCCGCCTTTGCGGGAGGAAAAAGATCGTTTGGCAGTGATCGAAGGACTGTCGAACGGCGCCATCGACTGCATCTGTTCCGACCACACTCCCTGCTCCGAAAGCGAAAAACGGGGAGAAAGGGGAAAGGCCGCATTTGGCGCGGTGGGTTTGGAAACGGCTTTTGCGGCGGGGATCACCCATTTGGTCCTCCCCGGATATCTTTCACTGTACAGGTTGATCGAACTGATGGCTTTGGCGCCCGCGCGCATTCTGAAGGAGGACGCCTCCATACGGGTGGGCGGCAGGTGCGACCTGGCCTTCATTGATCCTACAGGCGAACTGGTCTACAGCAAGAGCAATCTGCGCTCCCGGAGCTGCAACACCCCCTTCTTGGGGCGCGCCCTGCGGGGCAGAATCACAGGAATGTATGTCAACGGAATAAAACAATTTTGATGTTCCAAAGAACGCCGCGTCCCGACAAAGATTTCCTCATCAAAGATTTCCCTGTCAAAGATTCCCTGTATTTCCTCGTAAAAATTTTCCTCGTCAAAGATCTCCCTGTATTTCCCCGTCAAAAATTTCTCCGTCAAAGATCTCCCTGTATTTCCCCGTCAAAAATTTCTCCGTCAAAGATTTTTTCCGCTCCCGCGCAGACCGCGCGCAGGGATATTCCCCCGAAATTCGGGATTTAACCCCGGACAAATGCCCCTTTTCAAAGAAAAATCCAAAAAGAAAGAAAGGAAACAGCAGAAAAGAATGAAAAACACCTTTTTTCTGACGGTGGCGCTCCTTCTTTTAACGGGAACGCTCTGTTCCTGCTCGGGAGGAGTGTCCGACGATGTGTCGTACCTTTCCCTGACTTTCAAAGAAAAAGGCTATGAAACCGAATGCTATGAAGAACAAGATTCCATGCTGTCCGCCCTCGCCTCCGATATGTCGGCGGCGATGAAGGACGATCCCCCCAGAGGTGCGCTGCTGGGATACATGTACGCGCAGAATTCCCAAACGGGGGAAATGGTAATTGAGGTCTTTGTCTTTGAAACGGCCGCGGACGCCAAACGGTTGGTGAACTACCTTAAAGACAGCGATGTTTTCGTCAAGGGAACCTCCGCGCTGCGCCGGGACGGAACCGTGGTGTATATGGGATATCTGGATGCGCTGAAGATTGCCGAAAGCACCGGCTGACTTCAATGATTCACGAAACTTCTAAACAAAAATGCGGATAAACAGACGGTCTCAGGGGAATACATCCCTTGGAGCATCCCCTTTCCCGCAAGGTTGTCTTGCACGCGGGGGTGCCTTGCCTGTGGGGATACCTTGCCTGTGGGAATACCTTGCCTGTGGGGATACCCTGCCCGCGAGGGTGCCCGCCCGTGGGAATGCCTTGACTGCGAGAATGCCCCGCCCGCGAGGGTGCCCGCCCGTGGGAATACCTTGACTGCGAGAACGCCCCGCCCGCGAGGGTGCCCACCCGTGGGAATGCCTTGACTGCGAGAATGCCCTGCCCGCGCGAACGTGCTGCCCGAAAAACGGCCCCGCGGACAATCTCTTCTTGCAGAAAATATTCTGCCCAGCAAAAACCCCGCGTGTTTCCGCAAAAAGCGGAATGTCCGCAAGGATTTCCCGCAAAAAGAACGGAGGTCACGCAAAAAAGGAATTCCCGCAAAAAGAACGGGGGGACACGCAAAAACCGGATTCCCCATAAAAAACCGGGTCCCCACAAAAGGGACCCGTTGAAAGGTCGAAAATCTCTTCCCGCCGCAGACAAAACGGCGGATTTTTTGTATTCAAAAATTTCCCCTTTCGGCGCGGCGCTTCGGCGTGGGCGCTTCAAAGAATTCGGTAAAACCGCCGTCCTTTGAAAGAATTTGGCTGCCTACAGCGCGGTTTCGGTAAATACACGCACAAGAAGAAATCCGCTCTCGTCGTACACCAGCATCAGTCCTACGCGTTCGGTCGGACTCGCCGACAGATCCACGGACAATCCCTCGTACGAGGGGTTGGCGGAAAAAACGAATTCATAGCAACGGTACACATCGGCTTTGGAAAAAGTGATGTTTGCGACCGCGTAAAACACCGGGTCGTAAAACAGGTCGGGGAGAGCGGTCATGTAACGCACCGTCACGGCGTCGTCGCTATAGACGGTTTTCGGCCCTCCGTCCTCTGAAATTTCCGCTTCGGGGAAAGGTGAATTGTTCCCGAACGCCGTGAATACCGGCAAAGGCAAACGGCTGCCCGAAAAGAAAAAGATTTCGGCGCAGGCGGTGTCCACACCGGCATAAGGACTGTCCTGCGAAATAAGGAAAGAAAGTCGCGCAAAAGCCTTTGTGGACTCGGCAAAAAACCGCACCGTTCCGTCTGTGTACCCGAAACGGCAGTCGCCGCCCACAAAAGACTCAAAACAATTTTGAAGATTGGCGGAAAGGGCGGAGGGTTTCAGTCCAAAGCCGTCAAGATATGCGGCCACCAATGGAACTGCGTTGGAAAAGGACAGTTCATAGGCATAGCGTTCGGGTGGCTCCTGAAAAAGAGTAGGATCATAAAGAAGTTCCCGTCCGCATCCGCAGGAAAACAGCGGAAGAATCAGGGCCAATATGGATGCAAAAATTTTTTTCATCCCTCAAAACGTGTACGCCGCGTTGTGCGGCTTCCTCCTTTTTTCAGTCTCCGCCGGGGAAGCAAGGGTATGTTTCCGCAATCAGAGGGAATACAGAAACCGTGCGTTGACATCCAGCCTGCGCAATGTCAGATTTTCCGAGAGCACAAAGACAAGAACGAAATGAGCGCTTCGGTGTTCGTCGCCTTTTACGTGTGAACGCCAATGCCCTCCCGATAAAATTTCACAGCAGAACCGATCTCCCGCAGGAGCCGAAATCGAACCGTTCCCTGAAGACGTTCCCTTGATGGCAGACCGTCACGAAAATTCTTCCGTCGGATTTCAATCCCGGCGGCAGGGGCGGCGTCGCCTGTCCGAACAGTCTTCCCTCAAAAACATTTTGAACCCGCCATAGGGCAGCAATCCTTCATAGAGCATGTCCGGTCCCTCGCAGGTCAAGTTCAGGGCGCGCTTGTTCGTCGGCGTGACAAAGCGCGGCGCATGGGAGCGCGACGTACGGGAGTGCTGCACATGGGAACGCGGCGCACCGAAAGTCCGGTCGGATATGTGCGCGTGCGCTCCGGAATCCCGGTGGAAGGAACACATCATCCGTTTCTCAACTTCGTCCTCATATCCGTGTTTGGACCCCCGATAAAGCCCAAAAAGAACCGCAAGAACAGGAATGTCTTGCGGTTCCTCCGCTTTTGAAATTCAGTGAATGATCACCTTTTCGGTATCTTTGTCGAAGAAATGAACCCTCGTCATATCAATAGCCACCTTGATGGTGTCTCCGGCCCTCGCGGTGGAGCGGGAAGAAACGCGCGCGGTGAGCGTCTGCTCTTCACTTGTCAGGTAAAGGTAGATTTCAGCGCCCATAAGTTCGGTCACGTCCACGCTGGCGTCAATGACAGTATCCGCAAGGGAGGCGAGATACATGGGTTCGTCGTGAATGGCTTCGGGACGAATACCCGCGATCACTTCTTTGCCGATGTAGTCCTTCAGCGCCGCATCGTTGGCCTTCTCCGCGGGCAACTTCAACTTGTTCTCTCCGTATTTCATGTAGACGTCTCCGCCTTCCGCCACCAGCGTGCAATCCACAAAGTTCATCTGAGGCGTGCCGATGAATCCGGCCACAAACTTGTTGACCGGACGGTCGTAAAGGTTTTGCGGAGTTTCCACCTGCTGGATGATGCCGTCTTTCATCACCACGATTCTTGTAGCCATGGTCATAGCCTCCACCTGATCGTGGGTCACGTAGATGAAGGTGGTGCCCAGTTTCTTGTGGATTTTCGTAAGTTCAGTTCTCATGGCGGCTCTCAGTTTCGCGTCAAGGTTGGACAGCGGCTCGTCAAGCAGGAACACCGCAGGCTCCCGCACGATGGCGCGTCCCAGCGCAACTCTCTGTTTCTGACCGCCGGACAACGCCTTAGGCTTTCTGTCCAGCAGATGCGTGATGTCGAGGATTCTTGCAGCCTCCTCCACGCGGCGCTTGATCTCTTCCTTGGGAATCTTGCGGAGTTTGAGTCCGAACGCCATATTGTCGAACACCGACATGTGCGGATACAGCGCGTAGTTCTGGAACACCATGGCGATATCTCTGTCCTTGGGCGCCACGTCGTTGACGATTCTGTCGCCGATAAACAACTCGCCCTCCGTGATCTCCTCCAACCCGGCGATCATACGAAGCGTAGTCGTCTTTCCGCAGCCGGAAGGACCGACGAAAATGATGAACTCTTTATCCTTGACTTCCAGCGAGAAGTCGGAAACGGCGGTCACTCCGCCGGGATATTTCTTGTAAATGTGCTTGAACGACAGACTTGCCATAACATTCCTCCGTTTGGTATATGGGCGCGCGTCAGCGCCGCCAAAAATTCTACGCATTCATTATAGCAGATTTTTTTCGATTTGTACAGTGGGACTTCCCACCAAACTTTCGCCGAGGTTTTTGTGCATGATGCACAAAAATCATCATTTTTAAGCAAGCGCTTAAAAATCTGTATATATGGATTTTATAATATATTATAGTGGGAGGACGGTAGGCGCACCCATTCCCTCCTCCTTTCGGCCCACGCCGCGGTCGAAAAGTCCGACGAAAATGTCGGCATCGGGTGCAAAACCGCCCCAAAGCCCGCGACACGAAAAGACCGGATGGCAACTAATCGGGCAAAAACGCGGGACTACTGTTTCATGGACAGCGAAATTCGTTTCTTTGCCACGTCCACCGAAAGAACGGTCAC
>CANQNM010000083.1 GCA_947625265.1 uncultured Clostridia bacterium | reverse complement strand
CGCCCACGTCAAAATTGTCGCTGTAAAGCATCTCTTTTCGCAGAAGCGTCGCATATCCCGTGCCGGTATCCACCACCGCGTTGCCCGATTGCGGGTCGATCTTCTGAACGGTAACACTGATAATGTCCTCTTTTTTATCCTCATATTGTTTAATCATGATCCCCCGCTCAGCTTCCCTGATGCCCTGAATAATCACCTGCTTTGCAATCTGCGCGGAAATTCGGCTGAACTCCTTGGTCTTCAGTTCAAAATCAACCACATCTCCCGTGGATACATGGCGACGGGTGTGTTTCTTCGCCTCGTCTGCGGTGCACTCGGTAATTTCATCTGTCACCTCATCCACCACCGTCATCTGCTTGTATACTCTTACATCTCCTTTGACAGGATCAATATTCACCTTCACATTGGTGCCGCCCACCTGTTTTTTCAGGGCGCTGATGAGCGCTGCTTCTACTTTTTCAAGCATGTACTCCTTGGGTATTCCCTTCAGTCTTTCAAGATCCTCCAGTGCCGAAATAAACTCACTGTTCATTTTTTAAAGTTCCTTTCTGATTCTTCTTCATCATTTCCCCACGCACCTTCATTCTCTATTGCTATAGAATTCATCCGAGATCTATTGTGTCGAAATCAAAATACACATTGGCTTTTGAAATCTTTGATTTTTCAATCCGATATTCTTCAGGGCAGCGAACTGTCAGCACTCCGTCCTCTTCTACCGAAGCAAGTTCCCCAATCAGTTCCTTTTTTCCCTCAAAAGCCGTAAAAAATTTTAACCTAACCATCTGCCCCACGCACGCCCGATAATGCGCAAGGGTGCGTAAGTCTCTCTCCAATCCCGGAGAGGAAACCTCCAAACGGTACGATTCCTCTATGGGATCCATCTCCGTAACAATGGGGTCGATCAGCCGGTATGCTTTTTCGCAGTCATCAATGGTAATACCTTTGGGAGAATCAATGGTAATCCGTAAATACCACTCGCTCCCCTCCTTTACATACTCCAAATCCCAAATCTCGTAACCTGCCAAAGCAAGCGGTTCCCTGACGGCGGCTTCTACCGCCGCGGCAATATTTTTCCGTCCAGGCATCATAGGCACAAAATCCCTCTCTTTTTGGCAGTTTTCCGGCACCCCCGTAAGTCCCGGCGGGCAATTTTCCGATGTCTTACAACAATGAAGAGCAGTTCTTTCAAACTGCTCTCCTTATATTCAACTGTCTTCACATAGTGTATCACACTTTTACGAAATTTTCAAGTGCCTTTTTAAAAAAACCCGAAAATATTCTCAATATTTTTGTCTAAATCAAATGAATCCCTTTTTCACATCTATGGTCTTAAGTGTCTTCACATAGTCATCCACATAAATGTCGTCCAACATATCCCGCAGTATCGCGTCATATTTTTCGGTAATCAGGTATCCTTCCATCCTGCTGAACTGCTCCGCGTCCGAAGAGGACTTGTAAGCGCCCTCAATGAGCGGCAGTCTTTTAACGATAACCGCCGCATCGTCCAGCGTAAACTCCGAAACTTCGTTCACATTCAGTTTCATTACCTCGGACAGGAGTTTTGGGTCGTAACCGCCTTTCACAAGCGTTTCATAGTCCTCCGAACAGAGATAGAACCCATTTTGCCTGTTCTCTACCTTCAATTCGCTGTATGAGGATACCAAAGACATGAAATCCTCGCCGTTCCGGGCTTTTATGAGCGCCTGTGCCACTTTTTCTTTCTTCTCGGTCACTTCTTCCTCTGAAAAAATTCTTTTTACCGGATCGCCATTTTCGTCGAGCACAGCATTTCCTTCACTGTCAAGGGTATACTCGAAGGCCGTATTGACCATGATCACGCCCAGTCGCATATAGTGTTCCTTGTAGTATTTCTCGTAGTCCGAAATCGTCGGTTTCTCCTTTCCGTTTTCGCCAAAAAGATACTCCTCCACCGCGTTGACTTTTGCCTCCATCACAAAAGCTTTGCGCAAACTTTTTACAGTAATTCCGTAGGTGGACATCAACGCCTTGTTGAATTCCGCTTTGCTGTCGCCGTATTTGTAGTATATCATCTCGTCGATGCTCTCATCAATCCGATCGGTTTCCGCATCGTCAAGTTTCAAACTGTATTCCTCAAAGAGTTTCAGTGCACAAACAACACTCTTGGCATACTGGAGCGTATATTCCTCAACATACTCCCCGACGGTCGTCCCGTTTCCCGCATCGCTATTCCAGCACTCCGCGGTATCGGTGATATCCTCAAACTGCGATACAAAATAGTATTTAAAACTGGACAGCCAATACCTATAGATATCGGATGGGATCTTCACCCCTTCATACTCCAGCACCGTAAAATTTTTATTTGAAGAACACCCGCCCAAAAACAAAAGGCCTATCGCCGCAATGAGCAAAAACGCCGCGATTTTTTCCGTCACTGTTCCCGTTCTTTTCATGGAATCCAATTTCGCTCCTTTTCCTTTCATCAAGAAACATGATACCACCGATTTGTTAAAAATTCAAGCATCTTTATCCTTGCCCGCATTTATATTTATATATTTTTCGAGAAACGCAACACATTCATTCATCACCCCGGATATAGCCATTCCCGGTACTCGCAAAGAAGCGTAGGGTGAACCGCTGAGCGTGATAAGCAGTTTCCCGTTATATACCGCCGCAAGCCCCGACATCTTCGCGGCGTCAAATTGCTCGGGATAAAATAAAACGTTTCCGTTTTTGAAAACGATTTTGCTCATTCCCGCCTTCGATCCCAGCGCTCGCACGTGGGAAATGGAAAGAATATTCATCACCGGTGCGGGAATATCCCCGTACCGGTCCATGAACTCATCCCGTACGTCCCACAGATCCTCTGCTGTTTCGATCAGAGAGATTTTTTTGTAGGCGTCGATTCGTTGGTTCTGATTGGATATATAC
This sequence comes from uncultured Clostridia bacterium, assembly GCA_947625265.1. GTDB lineage: Bacteria > Bacillota > Clostridia > Oscillospirales > CAG-272 > UBA11512. Next base: position 6,363 of record CANQNM010000083.1, on the reverse strand, counting down.
TTTTCGGGAATGTAAGCATCGACGTTTAACTCTACCGTACAATCCACGCGCTTCTCAACGGTTTCTCCCTTTTCCTCGGTCACCGCCTCCGACAGCAGTTTCATGTAAAGATCATAGCCCACGCTTTCCATGTGTCCGTGCTGTTCAGCACCCAGCAAATTGCCCACCCCACGGATCTCCATATCCCGCATGGCGATACGGAAGCCCGAACCGAATTCCGTGAAATCCCTGATGGCGTTCAGACGTTTTTCCGGAATTTCTTTCAATTCTTTTCCACCGGGGTAGGTAAAATAGGCGTATGCTCTTCTGGAACTTCTGCCAACCCTGCCCCGAAGTTGATGAAGTTGTGAAAGACCGAGTCTGTCCGCGTTCTCAATGATCAATGTGTTGGCGTTTGGCACGTCCACACCGGTTTCAATGATGGTTGTGGATACCAAAATGTCAATTTCACCGGCAATCATCTGCTCCCAAACTTCCGAAAGCAGATTCTTGTCCATTTGTCCATTGGCAATCTCTATCCGGACATCGGGAAAAACTGCCGCAAGTTTCGCCGCTCTGTCGGGCATTTTCTCCACAGTGTTGACAAGATAAAAAATCTGTCCTCCTCTGCGCAGTTCCTTTCGAATAGCCTCTTCGATCACTCGGTCGTCGTGCTCAAGAACAAAGGTTTGTACCGGCAGACGGTCTACAGGTGCCTCATCAAGAATAGACATGTCGCGAATGCCGGACATAGCCATGTTCAGGGTTCTGGGTATGGGGGTGGCAGACAAAGTGAGCACGTCAACATTTTTGGAAAGTTCCTTCAGTTTTTCCTTGTGCGATACGCCGAAACGCTGTTCCTCATCTACGATAAGCAGTCCCAGTTTCTTAAATTCCACATCCTTTGAAAGAAGTCGATGCGTTCCCACAATGATATCGGTTTCCCCCCTGCGCAGTTTACGCAGAGCCTCATCGTTTTCTTTTTTGGTACGGAAACTGCTGACATAATCAACGCTCACAGGAAATCCGCGCATTCTGGAGAGAAGCGTGCGGTAGTGCTGCATACAGAGAATGGTGGTGGGTACGAGAATCGCCGTCTGATATCCGCCCTCCGTCGCCTTGAAAGCGGCACGCAGCGCCACTTCCGTCTTTCCGTATCCCACGTCTCCGCAGAGCAATCGGTCCATAGGGTGTTTCTTCTCCATATCCCGTTTTACATCCTCGGCGGCCGAAAGTTGGCAATCGGTCTCTTCATATTCAAAGGCGCTTTCAAATTCTCTCTGCATCTCGTCATCCCGCGGAAAGGAGATCCCTTCTTTTTTCACTCTGGAAGCATACAGAGCGATGAGTTGTTTGGCCATGTCCTTGGCGGAAGCCTTGGCCCTGTATTTCGTCTTTTTCCAATCAGCACCTCCCATCTTGGATAGTTTCAGCGCGCCGTCCTCCGCGCCTTTTCCAATAAATTTAGAGATTTTTTCAATCTGTCCGCAAGGTAGGTACAACATGTCTTTACCGTCGTATTTGATCTTTACAAAGTCTCTGCGCGCTCCTTCCACCGTCAGAGAGGACATGCCCAGATACTGTCCAATGCCATGAATTTCATGAACCACGAAATCTCCCACAGAAAGATCTGCGTAGGAAAGAATTGTTTGAAGATTCTTATCCTTCTTGCGTTTTCTTTGGGTAATCCTGTTTTTTCTTTCTGAATTTCCAGCGGCACATTCGGTAAGGCATACATATTTTTCTGGAATAAGTTCAAAACCCGGCACAGTCTGTCCGAAGCAAAGCGCAACGGTAGCCGGACGCTGTTCGGTGCTGCCGTCGTCCCTGTAAGCGCCGAATCCCGAATCATCCAGCATTTTTCGCATGTTCTCCATGGAAGTCTCGGTTTCACACACCAGTTTGACCCTGGCGCCCGACGCCATATATCCTCGCAAATCGTCGCACAGAAGATCAAACCGTCCTCCGTAACCGGTTGTTTGTCTGGTGGAAAAAGAAAAAAGTCCCGACAAACGTCTCCCTGAAAGTCCGGAACCCATGTTGCTGATGATCACCGAGCATTCTTCAAAAATTCTTTCATCAAAATCCGAGGCAGTCTTCCCGTAATCGGCATAGCGCCCGTTTAAACTTCCTTCTTCCAACATCTGCCGTATTTGCGTCCGTTCAAACTCAAGTTTCCCTTCCAGTCGGTTCATGCACATTCCGTATTCGCTCACCACCGGCAACATCCCATCAGTATAGTCCATAAGACAATGCTTTTCAGGATAAACCAGAGAGATGTATTTGTCAAGAAAAGCAGTTTCACAGCCAGATGTGCTATACTCCAGTTCCTCGGACAGTTGTTTTTTCACAGCGCCCTCAGGGCACCGTTTCAGCAGTCCCCTGATGCACGTCCGGATCCGCTCCATGGTTCCGTCGTCGGCAATCAACTCCCTTGCGGGTACAAGAGAAAAGGAGACGCAATCCTCCACCTGTCTTTGGGTCATTACATCGAAAAAACACATCCGATCAATTTCATCCCCAAAAAAATCCACGCGCACGGGATTGGCGGCAGAAGGAGAATAGATATCCACGATTCCTCCCCTTAAAGAGTATTGCCCCACGCTTTCCACCATCTCCACCCGATGGTATCCCGAATGTTCCAAATGATCCTGCAATTGATCTTCACTGTATTGTTCCCCCGAAAGCAGCGTCAGTTCCATCTGCTCCAAACGATGTCTGGGGACTGTATACTGCAAAAATGCTTCGGGAGTCGTAATCAGATAATCGCATGAATTTTTCGTAAGTTGGGAAAGCACAAAAAGCCTCTCATGTTCATGCTCGTGAGAGGCAGTCGCGTTATAGAAAGTCAGATCCCTGTATGTGTAAACCAAAACCCTTTTTCCGTAATCCGAAAGCAATTCTGCAAATTTATTTGCCTTCTTTTCATCCGGAACAATGAGAAGAATTCCACTGTAACCGCAAGAAAGAGCCGGTGCATGCAAATTGTTCACAAAAGCAAACTCCGCGCCATCGCAAAGTCCCGTAACCACAAGAGGCCGACGCCGCCCGCCGTTCTCTTTTCCACACTGTTCGTGCATGCACTGTACAACCGCCGAAAATTCCCTGACTTTTTTCAGTTCTTGTGTCAGATCAACCATAAACTCCATTTCCACCCTAACACAACGTTAAAGGTCTGCGGGATTCCTCCCGGATATTTGTCAATTATACCGGCTCATTGCGCCTTCAAAATCGCCCTGAACAACCAGTTCCAACGCCTGTGCGCATCGCTCAAAAACCGTTTTTAATATTTTTTGATCTTCCATTGAAAATTTTCCCAAAACCCAATCACAAAGATCATAGTCTGGATGAGGTTTTTTCCCGACGCCGATGCGCATGCGGGGAAAGGCGTCCGTATTTAAATGTTCTATGACGCTTCTCAAACCTTTTTGACCGCCGTCGCTTCCCTTTCGGCGCAGTCGCATCCTGCCCACATCCAGATTGATATCGTCGCATACCACCAAAATTCTTTCGGGAGGAATCTTGTAAAAATCCGCGGCTTTTCTCACCGACACGCCGGAGGCGTTCATGTACGTAGTAGGACACAGAAAAAGCACCCGTCTGTTTGCAACCATACATTCGCCGTACAGGCCGTCAAATTTCGCCCGGTCAATAGAAAATCCCTTTTGCATCGCATAGTATTCAGCAAAAAGATATCCGCTGTTGTGTCTGGTGAGAGCGTATTCCCGTCCGGGATTACCTAAGCACGCGACGATATATCCCACAGGTCCCAAACTCTGTCCGCGCTTTTCAATTTTATTGAAAAGTTCAAAAATGTCGCTCACTTCACCCATTCGAGTTTTCAAAACAACTCCTTTTCCCTCTTCGATTTTTCATTTTTAAGCCCTGTTTTATCATATTCGCATGCCGATTTCAAAATCTTTTTGAATTTTAGAGAGTATCGGCCGCCGAAAGTATCTGATTTGCAAAATTCCCGATCTTTTTAAGACATTCTGAAAGACCGTGTAAAGAAATCTCCGTCACGGCGTCGCCCAAATTGGGACGTCGGTCACTGAGATTGTGGCTGTCCGATCCCAGTAGATGTATTTTCCCGCGATCAAGCATTTTCATCGCCTTTTTGGAAGTGGATTTTTCGACAAAATATTCGGCGTTACACTGAATGATCATTCGATTGTCGATCAGGTATTCCAGCGTGTGATGCTGCTGCAAGTGCAGGTATCGTTCGACATGCGCCAACACAACCTGTAAGTTCTGCTCCTCAGGAATGGAGAATACCTCGTCGAGTATATCGTCTGTCCAACGGGCATAAGGCATTTCCAGAAGAAGGTATCTTGTACCTTTGATACACAGTTCCGAGAGATCTTCAGACTGAGAAATTCCCCTGCAATAGGCTACCTCCGCCCCGATATGAACTTTCGGATGGATTTCCCGGTCATAAACCGACAGAAACAACTCCACAGCACGCTCGCGCTTTTCACAAAATCTGCCGATACCGCATTTAGTCGGATAGAAGTGCGGCGTCGCAATCACCCGTTCCATTCCTTGCGCCGACATTTCGTCCAGCATCAACCTCGTCATCTCCGGACTCTTGCTGCCGTCGTCCATGCAGGGTAAAATATGGCTGTGAAAATCAGGGATCGTCCATGCATTCACCGTGCCTGTCATAGGTTTTCGCTCCTTTCAGTGTTATATCCAAAAAGCATAAATGTCTCCCGGCGTTCATCGTTGAACAATATCGGAGGATGTGAAAGAACTTTATTCATGTTTTTCAATATTTCCACACCAACAAGTTCTTACAATCTTCATTCTGTGTCAAAATTTTATACCAAACTGCACTGGATTATGGAAAAAATCCGGTTTTGCTCTTATAGAAAAGATGAGACAACCCAAAGCAATCCGTTTTGTTTCTTGCCCCGCCGCCTCTGACATTTCTCCTTTTTGCCTGTGCCAAAAAACACTTGAACCTTCGTTTCCGAGACGCTTTGCACGGAAATGCCCCCAAGTTGCCTCTTCAATGGGCTTATTATACCACTTCGAGAATTTTTGTCAACGGGTAAAAAATATAGTTTCACATCTTTGCGCAAAGATGCTCTCCGTTTTGAAAATTGAATCGGTTTTACAAAAAGAATTCTTTCTGTCTTTTAGCAGCAAAAACCGAAAGCCCGTGCATGAACATATTTTATGCCGACGCTCCGTCGGAATATTTCCCTAAAATTTTTTGCCGTTTTTTCGCTTTGCCGCAACCCCAAATTAGCCGGGGAGCGCAACACCTCCCCGGCCAAGACAACTTTTTTAAACTTCCAGAATCCATTGCCAACGCACATCATAAAATCAAGGAACACCCAATGATACAGACACAGAGCCCGCAAACAACGCACCCCGCAGTTTTCACAACTCACGGAGAATAAAAATCATACCCGTTCGGAAAATATACGGGAACGCCGCCGCGCAGTTATCTACAAGAGAATCCGCAAGAACAACGGAACGTTCACATGTCCATCGGAACATCCTCTCGGCAGCAACGACCGCCAAAGCACACTCCGTCCTTTTTCCACCCTTTAACGGTTTTTGTTCTCTTAAATCCTTCAGATTCTTTTGCCGGGAAGCAAAAACTCCTCAAGCTGCTCCGTATAAATGCCCATAACCTTCATGAGCAGCATTGTCTCGGGATTTCCCGAAAAAACCAGAACCAATGAAAGAAAGGTGTTCCATGTCATGGGACGTTTCTTGTTTTCCATGGAAATGATGGTGTGACGGCTCACCCCAATGGTCATCGCGATCTCCTCCTGCGTCAAACCAAGTTTTGCACGCAGCATCGGAAGATTGTCCGACATCTTCTCAATCAATTCCTTCTTATTGATCTGCATCGTTAGCATTGCACTTCTTTGACCTTTGCCTAGTGAAAGCACCCTTTCTATGAATTTACATATTTATTTATGACGAACCCATGACTCTGTGTCCCGGCTCCATGGATTCCGTCGTTCATACAAAATACATAAACTCTCATACGCGAATTTCACATCTGTCGTACAATGATTTCCAACATCCACTGTCCCAAACTTACTGCATGTTCAGTATAAACCACTAAGAGCCGGTTTGTCAAGTAATGTCAAAAAAAATTTACACTTTTTATGGAAGACAAGGTGGAAAATACAATGTCACGCCAAATTTTAGACAAAAATTCAAAAGCCTTGCCTCTGCCGAAATCTGTCAGGCGGTAGTTGGGAGAAAACGGACTCCTTCACTGTACAGGGGGACGTTTCCGGGTCAACGACCTACCGCTTCCTGAGCGTGTTATACTCCTGCGCGTGCCACACTCCTGAGCATGTCATACTCTTGAGCGCGCCATACTCTTGAGCGCGCCATACTCTTGAGCGCGCCATA
>CANQNM010000082.1 GCA_947625265.1 uncultured Clostridia bacterium | reverse complement strand
ACTCAACCACTTTTTCTATACCTTTTTCCTTTCAGTCTCACATCAATTGTAACACTACACCGGTTACAGTCCCAATTGAAAAAAAGACTTGACAGAATGAAACGTTGCCTTTATAATAGGAGGGAATGTATAAATTTTTGCCGGAACTCCAAAAGATGCCCCGCGTAAAAATCGCGGCGGCTCTTAAAAACCGCCAACGGACGGTAAAATTTCCGGGAAAGGAATCCTTTCAGATGCACATCGCGATTGTCGGCGCCGGCGCGTCGGGATTGATGGCCGCCTGCCGGTTGGCAGACGCCGGGGAGGTTGTGACGGTTTTTGAAAGGAATAGCGACGTGGGAAAGAAACTCGCCATCACCGGCAAGGGGAGATGCAATCTGACCAACAACGCCGATATTCCCACGGTGCTTTCCAACATTCCCCAAAACGGCCGTTTTCTCTACGGCGCTCTTAACAATTTCCCGCCCCGCGCTGTGATGGACTATTTTGAAAACGCCCTCGGTCTTCCTTTGAAAACCGAGCGGGGGAACCGGGTGTTTCCCCAGTCGGATCGGGCGAAAGACGTGGTAAAAGTTCTTGAAAACCGTCTGCTTTCCTCGGGGAGCAGGATTGTTCATGAAAAGGTGACCGGCCTTGAAAAACAGGTGGACGGAGGATTCCTCCTTTTTGGAAACGGGAGAACGCATCGCGCGGATCGGGTACTCCTCGCTGCCGGCGGATGTTCCTACCCTTTGACAGGTTCCGACGGACTGGGGTACAAACTGGCGCGGCAGATGGGGCACCGCATTGTCGCCCCCAAGCCGTCCCTCGTGCCGCTGGAATGCCGGGGAACGCTCTGCCAGGCGCTCCAGGGACTGTCGCTTAAAAACGTATCGGTAAAGGTTTGCCGCACCGGGGACGGGGAAAAAGTGTACGAGGATTTCGGAGAACTTCTGTTCACGCATTTCGGACTGTCCGGGCCCGTCATTCTTTCGGCTTCGGCACACATGCGGGACATGGCGGCCGACCGCTACGAGGTGCACATTGATCTGAAGCCCGCCCTGGACGCGCAAACCCTTGACAACCGGCTGAAAGAAGACTTTAAGAAATATATAAACAGGGACTTCTCAAACGCCCTGTCGGATCTGCTTCCCTCTAAAATGATCCCCGTCGCGGTATCCCTGTCGGGAATCGAACCGCATAGAAAGGTCAACGAAATCCGAAAAGAAGAGCGCCGACGTCTGGGAACGCTGCTCAAGAATCTGACTTTTAAAGTGAAAGGATTCCGACCCATCGAGGAAGCGATTGTCACCGCAGGCGGAGTGGACGTAAAGGAAGTGAATCCCCGAACCATGGAGAGCAAACTGGTGGAAGGACTGTTTTTCGCCGGAGAAATTCTCGATGTGGACGCTTATACCGGGGGATTCAACCTGCAAATCGCCTTCTCAACGGCGGCGCTTGCCGCAAAGGCGATGGTACGCCCGTAGATTCTCAAATCCCAATGTCTGCCGAACTCAAAATCCGGAGTCCCATCGCACAGCCAGGGGGGCGGCGACGGCAAATCGGCGGCGGCCGACGGATCGGCAGCGGTCGGCGGATCGACGGCAGGCAACAAATCGTAGGCGGTCGACGGATCGGCGACGATCGGCGGATCGGCGACGATCGGCGGATCGGCGGCAGACAACAAATCGTAGGCGGTCGACGGATCGGCGGCGGTCGGCGAACAACAACCAACAGAAATTTTTGAGGACATTTCTTTTCGCCGTTTCGGAAAATTCCCTCTTTAGGCTGTCCTCTCCCCCACGTCTGCCGGCATTCATGGAATCGGGCGGCACAACGGCGCGGACAGCACAACAAAATTTTGAAAGCGGCGGCGGCCGGGCGCCCGCAAAAAACAGCGCCTCGGCGTTTTTGCAAACAAAAAGCAGCGATTCAGCGTTTTTATGACAGGAAAGGAACAGGAAAACATGAAGATCGCCATTGACGGCCCTTCCGGGGCGGGAAAAAGCAGCCTTGCCAAAGGCATTGCGAAGCGATACGGCATCGTTTACGTGGACACAGGCGCACTGTACCGTGCCATCGGGCTATATGCCCAAAGGAAAGGAATCGTTCTTGAAAAGATCGGAGAAATTTGTTCCTTACTCGGGGATCTGGAAGTTTCGCTGCGGTATGAGGAAGGGGAACAGCAGGTTTTTCTCTTTGGAGAAAATGTGTCGGGGCTGATCCGCACACCCGAAATTTCCGCGTATGCTTCCGCCGTGTCGGCACTGCCGGCGGTGAGATCCTTTCTGTTGGAGACGCAGCGAAAGATCGCCCGGGAAACGTCGGTGGTCATGGACGGTCGGGACATTGGCACGGTGATCCTGCCCGACGCAGATGTGAAGATTTTTCTTGTTGCCGACGACCGGGACAGGGCGCGGCGACGCTATGAGGAACTGTGCTCCAAAGGACTGAACGCTTCTTTTGAGGAGGTGCTCTCCGATATGCGCAAACGGGACGAAAACGACAGGGAACGGGACATCGCGCCCGCCATTCCCGCCGAGGACGCGGTGCTTCTTGACAACACCGGTTTTACGGTGGAGCAGACGTTGAACCGCGCCCTAGAGATCATTGAAGGTAAGATTTCAAAATGAACCTGTATTCATTTGTGCGAAGGACCGGCTGCCGCATTCTCGCGAAAGTCGTATTTCCCTCCCGGGCATGCGGGCAGCCCTCATCCATGCCCCAGGGACCGGTGGTGCTCTGCGCCAACCACCTCAGTTTCGCCGATGTGATTCTCCTCATCGCTCACACCGATCGGCCCATCCGCTTCATGGCCAAGAAGGAACTGTTTAAAATTCCGGTTTTGGGGCCGTTCCTCCGGGCAATGGGCGCGTTTCCCGTCAATCGGGGAGGGATGGACGTAAATTCCGTCAAAGTCGGAATTTCGTCGCTGAGTCAGGGAGAGGTGCTCGGGGTTTTTCCGCAGGGAACCCGCTGCGCCGGTGTTTCGCCCGATCAGACGTGCGATAAACTGTACAACGGGGCGTCAATGATGGCGCACCGAACCAAGGCCGCGCTCCTCCCAGTGGCCATTCAGACCAAAAATTTCAAAGTTCGCCCTTTCCGAAAGGTTCGGGTGATCTACGGAGAACCCATTCCCTTTGAAAAATACAGCCTTTTGGAGGGATACGGAAGGAACAACTATGCCGCCGTCACCAAGTACCTTTTTGACCGAATCTGCGCGATGGCAAACAACCCGCCTGAGAACTGAGACAAAAAAATTTTGGAGGGAAATCGAAAAATGATCATTGTGGGCAGATACGCGGGTTTTTGTCCCGGGGTACGCAGAGCTATTTCAACGGCCGAGGAACTCTCGGGAAGGCGAAGCGCCGGGAAAATTTCAACACTTGGCATGCTGATTCATAACCGCACGGCGGTGCGGGATTTGGAAAAGGCAGGAATTCGCGCGATAGAAGCCAAAGATCTGCCGGAGATTTACGGAAAAGCGAAAAACGGAGAGGTACATACGGTCATCCTGCGGGCGCACGGCGTAACCAAAGATATCGCCGAATCGCTTGCGGCATGGGCGGAAGAATGCAAAGAGTTCCGGGTGGTGGACTGCACCTGTCCATACGTAAAAAAAATTCACAGGATTGTGGAGGAAAATACCGATCGGGACGTGCCGCTGATTGTATTCGGCGCGCCGGAACATCCGGAGGTCAAGGGCATTTGCAGTTATGCAAAGGGAAAGGTAACCGTTGTGGAGAATGCGGAACAGTTGGAGCGCTGCGTCGTAAAGGACAGCCGAACAGTTCTGGTATCGCAGACCACTCAAAAACTTTCCGAGTGGAAAAAATGCCAAAAAATTTTTAAAAACCTCTGTACAAACGGAAAAATATTTGATACAATATGCAGCGTGACCGAAAACAGACAAACAGAAGCCGTCGAACTTTGCGGCAAAGTGGACGCCATGGTAGTCATAGGCAGCAGGGAGAGTTCCAACACCATGAAACTCTACGATCTTGCACGCACACACTGCAAAAGCGCGTATTTGGTGGAGGACGAGCAGGAACTTCCGCTTTTTTCTTCAGACGTGCACAACCTTGGAATCACTGCCGGGGCTTCAACTCCGGGCAGAATAATAGAGGAGGTTCATAAGAAAATGAACGACATTCTTGAGAATGAAAATTTCGAAGAACTGCTGAATGAATCATTCAGAACTTTAAATACAGGGGATACGGTTACCGGTGTGATCACGTCTGTTTCTCAGGCGGAACTGACTGTTGATCTGGGCGCCAAAGTGACGGGCGTGATTCCCTACGATGAAGTTGCCGAAGATTCGGAAGTGGATCTGACAAAATCCTACAAAATCGGAGACTCCGTGGTCTGCAGAGCAATCCGCGTTTCCGATGTGGAAGGCATGGCGGTGCTGTCCGTCAAACAGGCGGAGCGTTCCAACAGTTTCAAAAAACTGACGGAAGCTTCCGAATCGGGGGAAACCCTCCAAGGCAAGGTCACCGACGTGGTAAAGGGAGGCCTTGTGGTTTCCTGCAAATACAACCGCGTGTTTATTCCCGCGGGACAGAGCGGCGTGCCCAAAGAGGGCGATATGAACGCTCTAAAAGGCAAAACCATTCGGTTCAAAATCATTGAAACGGACACTGAAAAGAATAAAGCCATCGGCTCCATCCGGGCGGTGGAAAGAGAAGAGAGAAAAGCGCGCCTGGAGGAATTCTGGGCGAACATCGAGGAAGGAAAAGTTTACACCGGCAGAATCAAAAGCCTGACTTCCTTTGGAGCCTTCGTGGATTTGGGCGGTATCGACGGCATGGTGCACACCACGGAGTTGTCCTGGAACAAGATCAAACATCCCTCTGAAGTCGTTTCCGTAGGGCAAGAACTCACTGTATATGTGAAATCCTTCGACCGGGAAAAGAAGAGAATTTCTCTCGGTTACAAGAAGGCCGAGGATGACCCCTGGGTGATCTTCACTTCACGGTTCGCCGTAGGGGACGTGACTCCGGTGAAAATCGTATCCTTCATGCCTTTCGGCGCCTTCGCGGAGGTGATTCCCGGCGTAGACGGACTGATCCATATTTCTCAGATCGCCGACAAACGGGTGAACAAACCCTCGGATGAACTACAGTTGGGCGAGACCGTGAACGCCAAGATCGTCGGCATTGACGAGGAAAAGAAAAAAGTATCTCTGTCGCTGCGCGCTCTGCTGGAAGAACCCATGGACTATGATGATTCCGAACCCGATTCCGCGCCGGCGTTTGAAGAAGAACAGCCCTCGGAAGAGCCGACACTCTGAAATTTTTCTAAAATAGTTAAAAATCAAAAGGTTTCCCGCGCATGAGCGACGGGAAACCGCAAAGTGAAGACAACATCTTATGCGGGGCTTTGCCCCGCGCCCCATTTAGGGGACTTTCCCAAAAAGTCCCCTAAAAACCTTCAAAAACTTTTGAAAAAAGAGGCAGATACTTTCTTCGCGTCTGAAAAGCGGGTTTGTCTGCAGGCTATGGTTTTCGCGCAGGCAAAATCCCGCAGCGAAAAATTTTTAAAAATCCTTTAGGACTTTTTCTAACCGATATCTGAGTCAACGCAGGATTCGCAGTCCCGGTCCTTTTGCCAAGCATTCTTGGAACGGCGCCGAAACCCGCGAACCTTTCAGGGCTGCGGCATATGCCGCAGCCCCTTTCATCGGATTTTCTTGTCGCCCGGCGGCGTTGTTCGCACGGGGCGTTTTCGGTTCGCTGTGCCTGTACGGAATCAGCAGCCGCAGTTGCGGCCGCATCCGTTGCCCTGGTTGCAGAAGCAGCAAAGGATGATCAGAGCAATGATGATGATCCATACGGTGTTGTCGTCAAACAGATTGCAAAGGCAATTCATGGGATATCCTCCTTGCAGAAATAGAGAAGTCGAAGACCGCTCTTCTCTACCATTGTATGGAGGACGGGAAAAAAGGTGCGCGAAGAAAAATCATTTCAATGTGAGACTGTCCACCGATATAAAGTGTTCGGCGTCCGCCTCGCTGCGCAGCGGCAGATATGTCTCGGCGTTGCAGCAATGGCAAAAAATTCGAACCCGTTCAGAGAGCACCTGAAAATCATAGAACGGAATCTCGCCCTCTTCCTTGCAATAGCAAGAGATTTTCCCTTCTTCTTCCAATTCACAAAGAAGAAACCTGACCACGTGCTCCACCGCCGGGTCAGGCAGCGGATCGGGCGGATCCTCCCGCAACTTTGCAAAATTCTCAATGCCGCTCTCCCGCAGAACCTTTTTCAGATCCTCCTCGTTTTTCTGTAAAGCGGCGCGCACCGCCTCTTCCCCGCCTGCAAAAAAGATATCAATCCCCGAAAGTCCGCATGGGACGACGAACAGATCCTCAGAAAAGAAAGCGTTCTTGCTGATCACCAGATTGTGGGGCCGGGGACAGAAGACGCAGGGCACCGACAGGCGGAGTTTCCCGTCGTTGGTGGAAGTTACCGTCAGCGCCTCATCGCAGTCAGGGCAGCGAAGCCGCAACATGTCTGCGGAAAGCCGAAAAAGATTCACTCCCGAAAGAATGGCTTTGCCGCACGAGGGGCAGCGGAAGGCAACGGTGGTTTTCTGATCTTTGAGAATCATAAAAAAATCCTTTCTTTATAACCGGATAACCGGGCTGCCGGGCTGCCGGGCTGCCGGGCTGCCGGGCAGTCGGGCTGCCAGGTGGCCGGGCAGCCGGGTGGCCGGACGTCCAGAAAACCGAGCGGACGGACAGGCAGCCGGCCGATTCCCCCGAATCGTGATGCAAAAGAAGCGCGCAAACATAAAAAGCAACCCGGGAGGATAGAATACACGGAAAGTGTGAAGCGCCGGCACTCAGCCGTCCTTTCCGAAAGACAGTTCCGATGCGTCCGGTTCCTTTACCGAAACCTCGCTTACAGGTAAAGGCAGCATGCTGTCGTAAACGGAGATTTCCAATGTTTGGGAAGCGTCTTTCTCGGTTAAATACTCCGCCACCAATTTGAATTCCGAAACCGAAGAGAAATCCACATCGGAAAAGACGACCGTTACATAGCGGTAAACGCCCCGCTTGGCGGTTTTGCGAATTTCCGCTTCATAATCGGTTCCGCTCTGATCCTCAAGGAAATAGCGGAACACCGATCCGTCAAAGGCGTTTTTGCCGTTAAGTTTCTCCAATATATCGGTTTTGTACCGGAAAGTGAGCTGCACCTGATTGGCCGCGGGGATGAAATAGCAGTCGCTGACGCGCAGCTGTCTGTCGGCGGCAGTTCCGGCCGCCTCATAGTATCCGGTGACCTTTACCGACGTCTCCGCACCGTCCTCGCCCGTGACCGTGTAACTGCCGGTATTGGCGGTGAATACTCTGAAAGACTCGTTCTCATAGTATTCGTCCAAAGGCAGCGTGATTCTCTTCCAATCCGCGCGATCCTCCGCCTTCTGAGTCAGCGTCACGGTGGTAAGGTTTTCACGCTCATAAACATAAAGATCTTCATTGTCATAAGGCGCCATAACCACAGGTTCCTCGCCGTCTGCCTCAATGTAGGCCGAGTAGGTGGCGTCATCCCAGAGAAAGTCCCCCGTCCCACCCGGTTCTTTGGTCTCCCACATGCGGTAGAACAGCAGAACGAAAATAGCAAGAATCACCGTAACAGACGCCGTCTTCCAAACAGCGCCGGCAATCACCGAGAATCTGCTTTTTTCCTCGGGCGCCTCCCCTTCGTTATAGGTATCGTAGTATATGTCGTTTGTATCGCTCATAAGAGTTCCTTTCTTCGGATATGTTCCCGTGCCCTTTGATTTCCCTTCCCGGCTTTCGGCTCACTGCCGTTCATTTCCCGGTTTTTTTAAGACACTTTATAAGTATAGCACAAAAAGAAAGAAACTTCAAGCAAAAATATAAGATAAGACTTGAAAATCACGGACAAAATGTGATAAAATAAAAGGAACCCAAACAAAAACCGTACAGGATTCCCCCAAACACTTGTAAAAGACGAGAAAGGATATAAAACGGAAATGAACGAGCAACCAATGATTCCGACAGAAAAGAAGAAAGTCATCCTGTCGGGCGTACAGCCCAGCGGACTGTTAACCATCGGCAACTACCTGGGCGCCCTGCGCAACTGGAAGCTTTTACAGAAGGAGTATGACTGTTTCTTCTGCGTGGTGGATCAGCATGCCATCACGGTGCGGCAGGTTCCCGCGGAACTGCGTAAGAGAACCTATGAAATCTATGCGCTCTACATTGCCTGCGGTATAGATCCTCAAAAGAACACCCTGTTTGTGCAGAGCCACGTGCCGGAACACGCCCAACTTGCCTGGGTGCTCAACTGTTATACCATGTTCGGAGAACTGTCAAGGATGACCCAATTCAAAGAAAAAAGCCGGCGGCACGCCGACAACATCAACGCGGGACTGTTCACCTACCCGGTGCTGATGGCGGCGGATATTCTGCTCTATCAGGCGGATCTGGTGCCGGTAGGCGAGGATCAGATGCAGCACATCGAACTGACCAGAGACATTGCCAACCGGTTCAACAACCTTTACGGGCAGACTTTCGTTGTGCCCGAGGGATTTATCCCCAAAAGCGGGGCGCGGATTATGTCGCTTACAGATCCCACCAAAAAGATGTCCAAGTCCGATGAAAACCCTAAGGGATATGTTTCCATGCTGGACGAGCGGGACGTAATCATCCGAAAATTCAAAAGCGCCGTCACCGACTCCGGCTGTGAAGTGAAAAGAGGGGAAGACAAACCGGGAATCAACAATCTCATCGACATTTATTCGGCGTTCACCGGAAAGACGCCCGAAGAAACCGAAAAGGAATTCGAGGGCAAAGGGTACGGGGAATTCAAGACGGCGGTGGGCGAAACAGCGGCCGACGCGCTGACGCCCATAAAAACCGAGTTTCACCGACTGATGTCGGATAAGGTTTACCTTGAGGATCTGATGAGAAAAGGCAGGGACGCGGCAAGCGCGCGGGCTGTGCGCACACTGAGGAAAGTCTACAAAAAGGTGGGCTTCCCACTGATTTAAAAAGGGCATATGGGAAAACTTTCAGAAAAGAAACTGTTTTTGCTGGATATGGACGGCACGCTCTACCTGGACGGGCAACTGTTTGAAGGGACCCTTCCATTTCTTCGGGGCGTACAAAAGAAGGGGGGAAAATACCTCTTTTTGACCAACAACTCCAGCAAGAGCGCCGAAACGTACAAAGAAAAACTGAAAAAAATGGGCATTGACGCCGATGTCGGAGATTTTGTCACCTCCGTCCAGGTGACCGCCCGATACCTCAAAGAGCATTGT
>CANQNM010000081.1 GCA_947625265.1 uncultured Clostridia bacterium | reverse complement strand
AAACAATGTCATCGTCGTACCCAACGATGCACACCTGATGTCCGCCGCTCTTGGAACCTCTGGAATATACCAGGGCATGTTCAGAACGGTCGGCGGCAAGATTTCCTTTCTTCGCGAGGACATTGACATACGCCCATGCCGAAGAAAATCCCCCGGTCACCACAACGTTTCCGTCAATAAGAGACTGCTTGATCTTTGTAAGCAGAGTCTGCCCCTTTTCGGTATTGGTGATCTGAATTTTTCCGTCCACTTCATATTCGTTGTTTATCCAAATCTGCTCGTAGGAGGAGAGCCGATAGTTCAAAGCCTGCTCCATTTGGTTTGCGTCAATGTCCCATTTGATCGCGGAAGGATCCACTTTCGACGTCCGTTCCGCCATGTGATACATATAGTGCTGATCATAAGGATGAAGCACAAAAGAAGATTTGTCAAATGTCGGACAACCCTGTTGAACAAGAATGTTGTACACCCACGCGGTCCCCGCACCGGAAAGAGAGTATGTCCATTTTGGAGAAAAGACATATTTCATCTCCCCAGTCGAGGGCTCAAAGGTTTTTTCCGGCTCATATTCTCTGATATACTTGGAAACCGCATTTGTGAACTGCATATATGTAATTGCGGTCGAGGCACAGCAACCGACCTCTCCCTGGTTGCAGATTGGCGGCAGATCCGGAGTTCCTACAAGAGTGAAAAATGCCGGAAGTTCTCCCTCGCCGTCCGCCGACGAAGAATTCGCACCCTTCTCTTCCAAGGCAAAAGATCCAATAAAAAGGATCTGAATAGCAAACAACAGGATCAGTAAAACAGAAATCGTTTTTTTCATTTTGGTTTCCTTCCTTGCTTTGCGGAGGTATTTTTTCCGCTGGTTTTATGTATGGCAGATCTTTCAACCTGAATACTCTCTGACGGTTTTCCGCGCGATCTCTTCTCTTTCTCTTTGCGGAAACATTTTTCCCTGTGAACAGCGCACTTTGCGGCGTTTTGAGACGGAAGAGCAGATGGGAGATATCCCCTTTCACCGTTCCCGGGTCTGACAAGACAGTCATGGCCGTATCCTATAAGATCCTCTCTTCCCGCCTGTTTCAGAGCCTCGCGCACAAGCCGCGCATTTTCGGGTCGATTATACTGTAAAAGTGCCCGCTGCAATCTTTTCTCCCGGTAATCCACGGTGACATGCACGGGCTTCATTGTTAGTGGATCCATACCCGTATAATACATACAGGTAGACACTGTTCCCGGAGTTGGATAAAAATCCTGAACCTGTTCAGGAGAATATCCGCTTTTTTTCAAATATACAGCAAGTTCTACGGCGTCTTTTAGCGTGCTGCCCGGATGACTGGACATCAGATAAGGCACCAAATACTGCTCCTTGCCCGCTTTCCGGGTGAGTTCAAAGAATTTTTTCTTAAAGGCTTCGTAGATTTGCACATCCGGTTTTCCCATATGACAAAGCACCTCCGGGCAAATATGCTCGGGCGCCACTTTTAGTTGTCCGCTGATGTGGTCCTTGACCAGTTGTCTGAAAAACCCGTCGTTTTTGTCGTATATCAAATAATCAAAACGAATACCTGAACGCACGAAGACCTTTTTTACGCCCTTTACTTGTGAAACCCGGCGCAGCAACTCCGCGTATTCGCTGTGGTCAATACGCAAATTTTCGCAGGGTTTGGGCGCCAGACATCTTTTTTCGGGGCATACGCCATATTTCAACTGTTTCTCACAGGCGGGATAGCGAAAATTGGCGGTCGGTCCTCCAACGTCATGTATATATCCCTTAAATGTCGGCATTTTCGCGATAATTTCCGCTTCCTGAACCACCGATTCAATACTCCGTGAACGCACCGAACGACCCTGATGAAATGTCAGCGCGCAAAAATTGCAGGAACCGAAGCAACCCCTATTGTGCGTGATCGAAAACGAAACCTCTTCGA
This sequence comes from uncultured Clostridia bacterium, assembly GCA_947625265.1. Taxonomy (GTDB): domain Bacteria; phylum Bacillota; class Clostridia; order Oscillospirales; family CAG-272; genus UBA11512. Next base: position 7,618 of record CANQNM010000081.1, on the reverse strand, counting down.
CGGCCGGCACGCCCCCCGCTTCTTTATAGGACGGGTGCCATGTTCTCGTATACGGAAGGGCATACACACGGTCCAATTCCTCACGTTCCAATGGCGCTGCCGGAGGATTTTGAACCAGCATTCTGTCACCATAAAACTCCACGATGGCCTTTCCTGTAATCGAATCCTGATTTTTATATTGCAGACCAAAAAATCTTGCGTACGCCGCTTTATCGGTCTTCAATATCTCATAATCCGGTCCTTCCACATAAGGAAACCGAATTTCTGTACCGCGCGGCGCGATATAAACCGTTCCCGGAACATCACGAATTTTTTTTACCGGTACTCCCTTGTCAAGAAGTTTCGCAATGCGCACAATGCTTCTTTCGCCCATTCCGTAAGACAGCAGATCCGCTCTTGAGTCCATAAGAATGCTCCTACGAACTTTTCCCGACCAATAATCATAATGTGCAAAACGTCTGAGCGATGCTTCCAGTCCCCCAATAACGATAGGAACGTCGCCATACGCCTCCCGGATTCGGTTGCAATAAACGATCACCGCGCGGTCAGGCCGCTTTCCCACCGCGCCACCCGGGGAATAGTAGTCATAACTTCTCCTTTTCAGGGAAACCGTATAGTGGGCCACCATAGAATCAATATTTCCGGATGTCACCAAAAATCCCAGCCGCGGCCGTCCAAATTTTTTAAAATCCTCGCAATTTCTGTATCCCGGCTGGGCAAGGATCGCTACCCTGAAGCCCTCGCTTTCAAGAACTCTTGAAATAATGGCCACACCAAACGACGGATGATCCACATACGCATCCCCCGTCACATACACAAAATCGGGTGCATCCCATCCCAACGCCGCGCATTCCCGCGGCGTCACAGGCAAAAATTCATTTTCCGATTCTCCGAACATTCGGTTCTCTCCCTTGAATCCGTCTTACGACTCCGCGGTTCATTGTACAATACATTTTCGCTTCTGTCAAGAACAAAGCGCGCTGTTTTTTTAACTTTCCTCCTGAAATCATATACCAGTGCCTGAATTTTTTAAACACCAATCGGAACTTTGGAGCAAAAACTCCTCAAAACAATTTTTGAAAACAACCCGCTCTTTTCCCCTCAATCCGCCATGCTGCCACGGTTTTCTCCGGTCGATGTGAGGATACGGAAAAGGCTTAAAACATCGACAAAAATGCCGTATAACCGTATCCCTTTTTATACGGCGCTGCTCGTTGTAGCGCTGAGGAAGAACACAAATGGAGATATCGGAATAGTTGAGCGACGACTGGTCTGGAAAATACAGTTTTTCCCTTTGTAAAAAATCTATGGCCTTTCTGAATGCCCTTTCCCTTTTGACTCCATTTATGTCGATAAGCAAAACGCCGGAATTTATATAGTCGGGGGCAAGAAAGAGGCTCCCCAACATATCCCGAACGCCGCCCAGCGCGCATCCGTTCAACTCCTCGTCAAAGAGAGTTCCAATATCTCCCGCCGCCATCGTATCGGCGTCCAGATAGATCACCCTGCCGCCCTCATATACCCTGTCCGCCAGAAGTCTGAGAAGCGCATAGGGAGTAAAAGAAGAATTCTTTGCCTGATAGGTACAGTCTTTAAAAACTTTCCCGTATATTTCCGTCACGTCCAACAGTACAGCGAAACTTCCGTCCTTTCTGTCGGCAAGCAAACGGTTTAAAAGTTTTATTCTTGAAGATTCAATAGGTTTTCCACACGGAATATCCAAACACGCTGTGAAAATTCTGACACACAGCGATCTTTGGGTATGCTCCATCACCGAAAGCAGTGAAAGTAAAATTCCTTCGTATGCGTCATCGTTTCCGCAATACAGCAAATTGACCTGTTCCATTTTCCACACTTCCCTTCAAAAGGAGTATGTCAAATTTTTTCGGTTGTCAAACAGGCCGCGCGTTTTTCAAAGGCAAAAGTCCAGGGTATTCTATATAAGATATGATTATTCCATTTTTTCTTCGTTTCATGGAAATACACAGGTGCTTTTGTAAACCGTCATGACGCTGACCGTCTTTTATTTCTTTTTCAACTCCCTGTCGATTTCTTCGGCCGCTTTCTTTCCTGCGCCCATGGCAAGAATCACCGTGGCAGCGCCAGTCACGGCATCTCCCCCGGCATACACCGAATTCCTCACGGTTTGCGCCGTATGCTCCCTAACGACAATACATCCCCGACGGTTGGTTTCAAGCCCTGTCGTGGTCTGCGCGATCAGAGGATTGGGCGATGTACCGATGGCCATAATCACAGTGTCCACCTCCGTGTCAAATTCCGAACCCGGAATTGCAGCAGGTTTTCGTCTCCCCTGTTCGTCCGGTTCACCCAGTTCCATACGTACACACCGGATGGCTCGCACCCAACCGTTTCTGGAATCTCTTTCTTTCAACCGTTCGGTTCGTTCCGATTGTCCTCTCTGATCCGGTTGTCCGCAATGACAAAGAATCTCCACTGGATTTTGCAGCAGTCTGAATTCCACACCCTCCTCCATGGCGTGTTCTACCTCTTCTTTTCGGGCGGGTAATTCCTCCATGCCGCGCCTGTATATGATATACACCTTTTGTGCGCCAAGGCGCAAAGCAGTGCGCGCGGCGTCCATCGCTACGTTTCCGCCGCCAACCACCGCCACTTTTTTTCCTTTTGCAATGGGCGTGGCGGAAGATTCAAGGTATGCTTTCATCAAATTGACTCTCGTCAAAAACTCATTGGCAGAAAACACTCCCTTGAATTGTTCTCCCGGTATGCCCATAAATCTGGGAAGTCCGGCGCCTGATCCGATAAACACCGCTTCAAATCCCATTTCAAAAAGTTCATCCACCGTAAATGTTCTGCCAATGACTGTGTTGGTTTGAATGTTCACCCCCAGGGATTTCAACTGTTCAACTTCGTCCTGTACGATTCGTTTGGGCAGACGAAACTCCGGAATGCCGTAGGACAGCACGCCGCCCGGAACGTGCAGTGCCTCGTATACGGTGACATCATACCCGCGTTTCGCCAGTTCACCGGCACAGGCAAGCCCCGCGGGCCCGGAGCCAACCACAGCCACTCTTCGACCGTTTACCTCCGGTTTTTTCTCCTGTTCTCCCTGTTCTCCGGAAAGTTCACTGTGGCGGTCAGCCACATAACGCTCCAGCCTTCCGATGGCCACGGGCTCTCCCCTAACGCCTCTCACACAGTTCTTCTCGCACTGTGTCTCCTGCGGGCAAACCCTGCCGCACACGGCAGGAAGAGAAGAGGACCGGGCAATGATCCTGTACGCCGCCTGAACATCGCCCTCCCGCACTTTCGCTATGAATTCGGGAATAGATATACCTACAGGACACCCGGAGACGCACGGCCGATTTTTGCAGTTCAGACATCTCTCTGCTTCCGACAGAGCCATTTTGTCGGTATACCCTACCGTCACTTCCTCAAAATCGTGTGCTCTTTCAAGAGGATCTCTCGTAGGCATGGGCGTTTTCTTTGCCTGCATGTTCGGCATATCAGTGCACCTCCATTTTCAAAAGATTGCATGTTTCTTCACGCGCCCGTTCCTTCTCGCGGGCACGCGCCTCCTCGCAAAGATACTGCTCGGAACGGGAAATCGCTTCGTCGAAATCTACAAGGTATCCGTCAAAATCCGGACCGTCCACACAGGCAAACTTCAACTCTCCACCCACTGTCAATCTGCAGCAGCCGCACATACCCGTACCGTCGATCATGATGGGATTCATCGAAACAGTAACGGGGACGCCAAAGGGTTTGACAGTTGAGACCACGAACTTCATCATCACAAGGGGCCCAATGGCGAACACGCAATCGTAATTCTTCGATTCTTCCAAGATCTCCCTGACTCGCTCGGTCACCAAACCCTTCCGTCCGGTGCTTCCGTCGTCAGTCATCAGCGTAAAAGAGGAAGATACCGTCTCAAATTCTTTTTTCAGGATCACAAGTTCCGCTCTTCGGAATCCCACAACGGTATCCACCGTGCACCCTTGTCTGTATAACTCTTCGGCAATCGGCAGGGCAATCGCGCATCCTACTCCGCCGCCAACTACAAGAACCCGCCGCATCCCCCGCGTGCACGTGGGTTTTCCCAAAGGTCCCACAAAATCCTCAATGAACTCCCCGGGAACTTTTGTATTCAAGAGCATTGTAGACGCCCCTACGATCTGGAAAATGATTCTGACAGTTCCCGCCTCCCTGTCGCAGCCCGCCACGGTCAGAGGAATTCTTTCCCCCATTTCGTCTACCCTTAAAATCACAAACTGACCGGCCCTCGCCTTCTTTGCCACCGCCGGCGCAAGAATTTCCATTGACGTAACGGTTGAATTCAAAATTTCTTTTTTTACAATTCTGTTCATTTTCTGATCAAACCTTTCAAGATTTATGGGTATTCTCGGCTTTCTGCCTACTTGTTTTCAAAAAATGTAAAATCCACCGGGCGCAGAACTTTTTAAAGTTTTAAAGCATTCAACTATAAACCGGCGCTCAAAGATCCCGAGAAAAGCGCGTAGAACCGCCGTAAAGGGAAACAAATCCCGGTCTTCTATGACCTTTTCAAACACCGCGTCACGGAAAGCGACGCACGTCCTTCTCCCCGATTTCACATAGTTCCTGCATTTCGGTAAGTCTGCCCGGATGTTTCTGTATCTGAACAACAGAACGATTATACAACATTTAAGCGCAAAATACAATATAAAAAACATCGTTTTCCTCTTGCTTTAGCCTGAATTTCCACTCTTTTCGATTTTTGTATTGATTTTTTTTCGTCAACGTGGTAGAATAACCGCATCAAAAAACGGAGGACTCATATGGAAATTTTAGGCGGCATTTTGATGGCATTTTCAAACAGTGTCCCAGGCGTTTCTGGCGGCACGATCGCATTTCTTCTGGGCTTTTTTGACAAAATGCTGGATTGTGTAAACACACTCATCTCCCCCGCGTCAAAAAATAAAAAGCAAGCCCTTTTTTTTCTGCTCCGTCTGGGAACTTCCTGGCTTATCGGATTCATTGCAGCGGTTTTTGTGGTCACCCGCGTTTTTGAAACCCATATCTACGCCATCAGTTCGCTTTTTATAGGATTTATTGTTTTTTCGATTCCTTTGATGGTCTATGAGGAACGAAACGCGCTGCGGGGGAACTATCTAAGTATCCTGTGGATCCTCCCCGGATTTCTTTTTGTGCTGCTTATCACCCTGTTCTCCGATTTCTCTTTGTCTCTGTCTTACGGTTGGGCGCGTTTGCTTTTGGCAATCCCGGCAGGAGCGCTCGCCGTCAGCGCTATGATCATGCCCGGAATTTCGGGTTCTTCCCTCATGATGATTTTCGGACTATATATTCCCATCATGGAGTCCTTAAAAAATCTTTCCAAATTGGACTTTTCAGGCCTACCGCTCATTGCCTGTTTTCTTGTGGGCGCGATATTGGGCGCTCTTTGCTTCGTGAAAGGTGTGAAATATCTTCTGCACCGCTTCCGTGCGCCAACAATTTACGTGGTTTTGGGAATGATGATCGCTTCCGTATACTCCATTTGGATTGGGCCCCAAACATTGGAAACTCCTCAAAAAATCATGTCCTTCTCGGTTTTCAATATTCCTTTTTTCCTCTTGGGCGGAGTTTTCATCGCGCTGATTGAGATTTTGAGGCATTTTGCGGACAAAAGGCAAAAAGTGCGGGAGCAAAAAGGCACTTCCGGAAAAGATTGTTCACTAAGCGCAGAAAAAACATATGAATATGAGAAACCAGAATCAGCGAAAACGTCACCGGCAGCAGACAGAAAAGCAGAAGAAACCTCTGATGACAGTCCTGAAAACGGAGAAACCCCATAACCGAAACGCGTACAATATAGAACCGATAAATCAGATCCGAAAAACCGAAAAAATTGTTTAGAGAAACGGTCAAAAACCTTCAAAAATAAAAACACTCCCGCTATCCTATTCGGACAGCCAAGCGTTTTCAGAAGATTTTTTGTGCGAAGAAGTATCTTGCAGAAGTAATGCAACCGCGCCAAAAGAAAGCCGTGCCAAAAGAAAACCGTTTCAAAAGAAAATGCAGCAAGATCATCGAGCTTTTGCGCACAAGAACGCCGCCCTACGTATTCGCAGGACGGCGTTTTTGTCGATTTTTGCGTTTTAAACTTTCATACCTTCACGGGTTAAGCAACCCTGAGTTTAAATGGTACCGGAAACCTGAAGAACTGCGTATCCTGGGACAGTGCTGAATGCGCCTGTGGAAGCGTCCCGCGTGAAAGAGGCCGCCGGAACAGTGATAACGCCGGGTACGGTGCTGAACGCTCCCGTGGACGTTTCATAGGAATACCCCGAACCGACTGAAAGCGGGGTTCCATTGAGCGTCACGGAAATATTGGAGAGCAGTGGATCAAACAAATCGGTAACCACCAGACTGTCGCCAGCCTCCGCCGCCGTATTTCCGACATTTTGAATCACAAACGTATAAGTCAGCGTCCCGTTTTCACTAACTGTTGCGGGGGATACAGTTTTGGTGATGGACAGTCTGGGTCCTGTCACAGCGGTCACCGTTTCGCTAGCAGTCGCAGGAGAATTCGCACCGTTTCCCTGCACCGTGACGGTGTTGGTCACACCTTCGCCGGAACCGCGGGGTGCGTATTCCGTGACATTTGCGGCATACACCAAAACTGTGCTGCCACCCGCCGGAACATTCACACCCGTGAAAACAAGGGGAGGTCCGACGGAAACAGAAGGCGCCGCCTGAAGCACGCCGTTTACATACTGCAGCACCGTACCGTCTACATAACTCAGCGGATATCTTGTCGCACCGTTAAAGGTATAGCCTCCCAAATCGTCCGTAACCGTCAGTCCGGAAAAAGGCGATGTTCCCGTGTTGGTGATGCTGATCACATAAGTCACGGGTGCATCGCTGTAAGTCGCGGTCAGCGCGGTTTTGGTAACGGAGAGTACTTCAAGAATTTCACCTGTGGCCACATTGGACGTCGTCGTTATATTGTTGTAAGTCAAAGTTGCAACGTTTGTAAATATTGCCATAAATATACCATGCCTTTGTAAATCAAAAGCTCCCTTTCCTCCGAATTTGGTTTCTGCCCGCGGCAAATCGGTAAACCGAGGCAAATCCCAAAACGGACGTAAAAATCCTGAATGACAACCCGACGTGTCAGACAAAGGCGATCAATCAGAATTTTTCCGCTTCTTTTTACGATCCTTCTTTTTGATCTTTTTTCGTCGGAATTCTTTCCGACTCAATACAGTATATGGGATTCGCGGCCGCTTGACCAGTAAAATATCCGCGTCTTTCCTTTGTGCGCTTACGCTTTTCTTTTCGCCTCATAGGGATAGGCAAATAATAAACGCCAAACCGATTTTGAGAGCGCCGGATAAGCCGGATAAGGAAGTAATGATGTAGTGGATACGGCTCAGACCGGTGACAGCACTGCGCCGTATCTTTTTGCCAGCATGCTATAGTCGATCATGCATTTACTCTGCTGTCTGTGCAATTAAAACACTACTAAATGCAACTTCTAAATTGCACTGTTGCATTTACTTTGAGAATTTACTCAACAAAAAAATCTATAAAAAAAACCAAAAGATGTATGTGTTAAAATGATATGACCCAAAAAAGAGAGAAGAACAACCTTTGG
>CANQNM010000080.1 GCA_947625265.1 uncultured Clostridia bacterium | reverse complement strand
ATCATTCTGGAACACGGGTTTCATACCAATCTTGCCGACAGCATGTGGCTGATGGAGGACGAAAATCTGACGAACCTCGCCAAGGAAGAGGCAAAAATTATAGCGGAATATTACGGCGAGCAACCCGAAGCGTCTGTTCCTCAAACCCCTGCGGAAAAAACCGTCACAGTCACTCTTCGGCAGATTGAAAACAATTCCACAGGCGGCGAAGTGGAAACTCTTCAGACGCTGCTGAATTCCATGGGATACAGAGACGCTTCCGGTAAAGTGCTTTCACAGGACGGAATTTTCGGAAAATCCACCAACGATGCGCTTAGAACCATGCAAACCTCCTCCGGACTCTTTTCCGATGGAATTTGCGGAAAGAATACATGGACGGCGCTTCTCACCCGAAAGGCAAAGAAGATGCAGACATCCTCTGTATACCGCGTGCAGGTCGGCGCGTACACTGTCAGAGAAAACGCCGAAAACATGAAAAAGAAGTTGGAAGAACAAGGCTTTTCGGCATTCATTTTTAAAAATTAAAAATGCGCGCATTGTAAAACGAAGTTGCAATAGATGCAAAAAAACAAATCCATAGAGACAAACCTGGAGTAGAATTGTATTAGGTACTGTTGACACTAATTTAGCCATATGGAAATGAAGGCAAACTGAACGAACGCCAAAAACATCACATCCGTCTTATCGTATCGAGTACACACCTTTCGAAACTCTTTCAAACGACGAAATAGGCGCTCAACAATCTTGCGCTGCTTGTATTTTTCCTTATCATAGTTCCACGGGTTCTTCCTGTTTTGTTTCGGTGGGACGATTGGTTCATGACCATATTTCGCCGCCAATGCGCGTGTTTCATCGCCCTCATACGCTCAATCCATCAACATAGGGATGCCTTCATATTTTGAGCCGATGGATTTTATTGAGACGCGTCCTTCGGGTGCATCGTGACATTCTCCACCGGCCTCTCCCCGATGACCTTATCATTTGCGGATACCACATGAAACTTGGTGTTCCATCCTCCCTTGGATTTTCCGATCGCCTGCTTTCCGAGTTTTTTAAAGCCTCGTGTCCGTCGGGGTGAACTTTGAAAGAAGTGCTGTCAAGCGCCAGCACTTCAACATGAATTGCGATGATTTCTTCTGCCTGCAAGGCGGCAAATATCCTCTGCATGACTCCGCTTTTTGCCCCTCTGCTGAATTTTTTGTATATCGTTTGCCATTTTCCGAATTCCGCCGGAAGTGCCCTCCATTTGCATCCGTTTTCGGCGATATACAAAATTGCGTTGATAAAATCTCGGTTATCTGTTTTTACATTACCGCGCTGAACAGGAAAATAACCGGCTATCCGTTTATATTGCGCTTCACTTATTTTCATGCTCCTATTATATCACATTTGTCTGTTAGTGTCAACAATGCCTAGAACGCCACAATTCCGAAAGGAGCATCTCTATGGATGATTCTAAGTATACCACAAAACACCGAAAAGGCAACCACCCTCTAAGCGAAGAACGCTATGGTCTGCACCAAAACGCTGTACAACTACATTGATCTCGGGCTTCTGCCCATCAAAAACTTCGACCCATCGGAAAAACTGAGGCCAAATACAAAAGCCAAACGTGTGCGTGAAAGCAAGTTCGCACACGCCGAAGCGATCAATGAGTCGCTGGAAAGGTGTTGACGCACTTTGGCGAGCAGGCATCTTCCATATTCAAAAGCATCGCGGGAGACAATGGATCTGAGTTCGCCTGACTTGCCGCATTTGAGAGTAAAGGGGTCGCCGTATACCTTACGCACCCATATGCTTCCTGCGAAAAGGGAACCAACAAATGTCACCATCGGATGCTGCGGCGGTTCATCCCGAAAGGCAAAAGCATCGAGATGTATTCAGCGGAGGACATCTGTTTCTTTACCGACTGCATCAACAGTCTTCCGAGGAAACTGCTGGGGGATCATACGCCGGAAGAACTGTTTGATGCGGCGTAAGATCGCATCTATGCCGCCTGAGTATCCCCGACGTTCCGCCGCCCGACGATTCGCCGCTGTGGCTTTCCTCCGGTCGTGGCTCCGCCCCTCCCTCCGGAAAGCCACAGCGCACTACCGCGGGTTATGTTTTTTCAAAATTATTGCAGTTTGCTATTGCAATTTGCGAATATTTTATTATTTCATTACATCTGATAATAGTCTGCCTGCAAACTGTATAGTGTGCTGTACAGCCCTCCTTTTTTCATGAGTTCCTCGTGGGTTCCGCACTCCGCTACAGTGTGATTCTGGATGACGAGAATTTTATCGCAAAATTTAGCACTGGACAGTCGGTGGGAGATGAAGATGGCGGTATTATCCCCTATTAAATCATGAAACTGCCGATACAAAATAACTTCCGCCCGGGGATCGAGGGCGCTGGTAGGCTCATCTAAAACAGTGATACCGGCCTGGTCCTTGAAATACGCCCGCGCGATGGCCAACTTTTGTTCCTCCCCGCCGGAGAAATTTACGCCGTCCTCGTCAAACCTTTTTGTTACATAGGTGTCGTATTTTTTGGCAAGCGCCTGGATTTTCTCGGCAATCCCAGCCTTTTGTGCCGCCTCCTCCACCTTTCCGAAATCGCCATCCTGAAACGCACTAATATTTTCGAAGACGGTAAAGGCAAACAGGCGGGAGTCCTGAAAAACCGGTGCGAAAAAAGCGAGATATTCATCATAATCGATTCTTTTTATGTTGATTCCGTTCAAAAGAATCTCCCCTTCAGTGGGGTCGTACAAACGCATCAGTAATTTTATAAAGGTGCTTTTTCCTGCGCCGTTTTCACCCACCACGGACAGTTTTTCGCCGCTTCGCAGAACTAGATTAAAATTTTGCAGAGCATACTCGCTTTGACCAGGATATCGAAAGGAAACACCTCGAAATTCGATCTGAAAAGCGTCATTCTTTTGAATTTCCAAGGGTAAGGCATCTCCTGTGCGAAATTTGCTTTTCAGATTCATAAAACGCTCATAATAGGCGATGTGTTTGGCTGTCTCGGTGTATCCCACAAGCGTATTCATGATGCTCCCAAAATATCGGCGAAAGAGCGATAGATTTCCGATGGCAAGCGTCAAAGAGCCAATCGAAAGCGTTCCGCGAAGCGCATACCATCCGAGTACACTGTAGATGATCCAGTTAACGCCCTCAGCGCTCAAAAGTTCCGCCGTGTGCCGAACAAGTTCCAAACGATTTTTCCTTTTCCAGTCCTGCATGATTTCCCCGGTAAGGTTCTTGATTCGCACAATCATAGGCTCTCCCATTTCGAAAATTCGGACATCTTTTCCCGTATTTTCGTCCACCGAGAGATCATGATAATAGCGAAGCCGCCGATTGCGGTCGGAAATTCGCTTGTTCAGTGCAAAGCGACGAGAAATTAGCAGGGCGTTTACCCCACTGCTGAAAAGCAGTCCTGCGCTCGCCGCCAGAATAAGAAGGGGATTTATAGCGGTCAAAAGTGCACAGGCGGCTAAAAATGCAAGAATACTGGAAAATAGCGACACAAATTTCCAAATAGTTCCGCTTAGTGTTTGATATCCGATGAATTCTCCAGCAAAGGACTGCAATTCCTGTATTTCTTTTTCTGCGAGCATTTCATAGTCCAATTCCATACATTTCCGGTGGAATGCGTTGTACAACTTCCCCTGCACAAGTTGCGTACGACCAGGACGCCGACTGTTGAAAAAGGATTGCAGCAAATTTACGGCAAGCTGCGTAAGAAGAAATCCCACGCAAACAAGTGCAAAGGCAGCGAACGGCGTTTTTGCCTCCATAGCGTCCAGTGCGTATTTGGAAAGGAACATCGTAGGGTATGGGGCGGCGGCAAAAGAGAGGGTTTCCCCAATCATCAGAAATAAATAAACCTTATCTGTCCGATAAACCAACCGAAACAGTCCCGGAACATAGAGAAATGCGTTCCTTAGTTCCTGTAGTTTTCCGCTTTTCATTTTGTTGCCTCCTTTTCATGGTAAAGTCCAGCCTGCAAGGTATAAAGTTCGGCGTACAGACCTCCTTTTATCATGAGTTCTCTATGACTTCCCACCTCTGAAAGGTTTCCCTTTTCAAATACGGCAATTCTGTCGCTGAGTTTGACGCTGGTCAATCGATGGGAGATAAACACTGCCGTGCGATTTTCCGCGATTTTCTGAAATCCCTCATAAATTTCATGCTCCGCCTTGGGGTCAAGGGCGGAAGTTGGTTCGTCCAACACAAGAACGGGTGCATTTTTATAAATGGCTCTGGCAATGGCTAACCGCTGTGTTTCTCCTCCAGAAAATTCCACGCCGTCTTTGTCAAAGTTTCGAAAGAGTGCGGTATTTACGCCGTTCTTCGTTTTTTCCACTACCGTTTCCAAATTCACCTGCCGCAGTGCGTCCATTACTGCGACATCTTCTCCATCGTGCAGTGCGCAGATATTTTCCGCGATAGAAAATGAAAACAGCCTGTAGTCCTGAAAAACCGCAGAAATTCTGTGAAAATACTGTGCCGGGTCGAGAGTGGAAATATCCCTGCCATTTAGATAGATTTTTCCCTCGCTGGGGCGATAAAGCCCGCAAAGCAATTTTACAAAGGTGCTTTTCCCCGCGCCATTTTCACCCACGACGAGCAACTTTTCCCCCGGGGAAATGGTAATACTCACATCATGCAAGGCGTCCCTTTCCGCACCGGGGTAGCGGAAACTGACATGTTCAAAACGGATTTCTGCGCCGATAGACGGAAGTGCGCATTCCCTTTCCTCGTCCTCTTTTTCCACGAGATGGTCAGAAAGTTTTCCAAGTGAGAGAAACGCAAAAAATTCCTTCAGTGCCTCAGTGTGAACCGAATAATTGGCAAGGGTATAAAGAATATCCTGCACGGCATTTTTCATTTGCCACAGTGCACTATGACAGGCTGTAAAGAGCCCCGCCGTCATGGAGCCCACAAGCACCCGGTATCCGAAATAGAGATATACGGCGATATCCAAAACCGTTCCCGAACCGTGAAAAAGCCATCCCGACGGTGCGCGCTGTTTCCTGCGCGCTTCTCTCGCACGAAAAAGCAACTCGTCCACCTCATCCATTCGTTTTTTGAAACGATCTTTCAGTTGAAACAGACGGATCTCCTTCGCATAGGAAAAATCGCGGCTCATGCTTTGTAAATAATCGGATTTTCTCCTATATTCGGTTTCCTCCTTCAACTCCTCGAAATTTTGTTTGGCGTTGAGATAGTCATGATACAATCCGATCATCGTGGAAACACCAAAGGGAATCAGAATCCAAAACGAGGCTTCCGAGAGGATGTAAAGCACCCCCGCCATAATCAGCAGACTTTGCAAAACCTGATTCATGCTCCGGATGAACAAATCCAAATCCTCTTTTTGCAGCGTCGCCACGGCAAATGCCTTTCTTTCCTGAAAGTCCTTGCTCTGGAGCGTTTCATAGTCTACACACAGGCAGGTTTTGTCGATGGATAATTGAATTTCAGCATATAGTTTGTCCTTCACATACTGGAAGCGAACCGATCGGAAATGCTCTGTGAAAGAAAGTAAAATCGAAGCCAGAAGAATTATGCCAACGGTACGCAGGTACACCGGGAAATCCACCTGCCTTGTAATCAATTCCACTGAATAGCGCGCGAGATAAATTGAGGGAAACACATTCACTGACCGCAAAATAATGCCAAGCAGGTTTAAAATCACATATTCCTTGCTCATTTTCAGAAGAAATAGAAAACTTTGCTTGGCGTAGTATAGGAAGTTTCGCACCTTTAAAAGCATATTTATAAACTGCCTTTCTGCAAAAGGGACCGACGGGGTTATGAAACCGTCCGGGTAACACTTTCGACTTTTCGTGTTTTGTGGTGGAATGAGTCTGTGGGACCGGCAAACTACAGAACCCGTGGACAGTCTATCTCCAGGGAGCAGGCAACAAAACTGCGTGAATGTCTTGACCGCATCGACGAGTTTCAGATGCACCGCCAGCGCATCGAATCTGAAATTGAGCAAATTGCCGAATTTTACGCATATCCCCTTGAACTGATTCGTACCGTTCCGGGCTTTTCCTCCAACTCTACAACTGCTATTGCTCTCATCGCAGAGATTGGGGCGGGTACCGATCCGCCGCATCACTCTCCGAAAGCGGTCACTGCGGCGCAGCCATCGAACTTTTGAAACTGAGGGGTTACATCATCAAGGATACATTGCCCTTATCTTCATACGCCATACAGCACGGAGAGATTTGTATAACCATCCCCGCCTGAAACAAACTTCAAGCGGGGGGTATTCTCTGACCGGAATCTTCAACCGGGTTTCCTTAAAACTGGATTTTCCTACAAATACTTCTTGTCTTGCTCATACTGTTTCATCTTCTCATAATACTCCGCCTGCGCATGCCACAGTTCACAGTATCTCCCACGCGCCTTCAAAAGTTCGTCGTGTGTACCGTGTTCGATGATCCCGCCGTTTTCAAAAACCAGAATCTCGCGGCAGAAGCGACAACTTGAAAGCCTGTGGGAAATATAAATGGCCGTGCGGTCGCCGACAATTTCATCAAAATTCTTATATATTTCCGCCTCGGCAAGGGGATCGAGGCTCGCTGTCGGTTCGTCGAGGACGATAAACGGCGCGTTCTTGTACAAAGCCCTCGCGATGGCGATTTTCTGGCGCTCCCCACCCGAAACAACGATTCCATCCTCGTCAAAATCCTTGCCAAGCCAGGTTTCAAGACCGTCGGGAAGTTCCCTGAGCCTGTCCCCAAAACCCGCGTCCTCAAGACATTTTACCGCACGTTTTTCGTCTACATCAAGAGAGCCCGCCACGTTCTGCCCAAGTTTATGGGACATCAGAAAGAAGTCTTGAAAGACCACCGAGAAGATCGCGATGTATTCGTCGTAACGGTATTTTTGAATATTCACGCCGTTCAAAAGAATCTCCCCCTCCTGCGGGTCGTAGAGACGGCATAGGAGTTTGATAAAGGTGGATTTGCCCGAACCGTTTTCGCCCACCACGGCAAGTTTCGTTCCTACCTGGAATTTCACAGATACATGCCGCAGCGCCCATCTGTCGGAATTGGGGTATTTGAAACTCACGTCCCGAAACTCCACGTTGTAGTTCCTGTCCAGACGCTTTTCGGTGGTAAGACTGCCCTGGTACATTTTGTTCGGGACATCCAGAAATTCAAAGATGTCCTTTAAAAACTTGGCGTTGGCCCTGCATTCGTTTAAAAGATTGACACTCTGGGTGAAGCCGCTGATCAGCCTACTGACCGCCCCCACATACTGGGTCACCGCACCCAGACCGAAGGCACCGCCCAGAGCCTTCAGGCAGACAAAGAGGTAGACGACGCAGAGCAGCAGTTTTCCAGAAAAAACCCTTCCGATGCTCATAAGTCCGCCGATCCCCTTGTCGAACTTATTGTGCGGCCCGCCGACGAACCAGGTTCCCGCCTCGGGACACCAACGGTAATGCTTGATGAAACCCTCGTTCTGATTGTACATCCGGTAGTCCACCATGCCCTCGGGGGAAATTCTTAAAAATCCGAAGTGGCCGAAAGCGCGGTTGCCGAATCGCGCCTTTTCGCTCAGTCCCGCGTTATATTCGATCATTTTGGCGTTCAGGAGAGGCGACGCCGCCGCGCACAAAAAGGCAAGCGCCAAAAAGCCGAGCAGCGTAAAGGGACTGTTCAGAAAAGCGAATGGGCTCCCCTCCGGGACTTTGCTCACCACAAGCCCCACAGACATGGCCACAGCCCCGAGGACGTTGAAGACACTGGACACAAGCCCCTGGAAGTGCTCTTGGATCCTCCAAAATCCCCAGCCGCTCCAGCCGCGATTCTGCTCGATCTGATCCCGCAGATCGCGGATTTTTTGATCCTCCACGTCGCTGTAGTCCATCGACATGAATTTTTCATCTTCGATTCTCTGCATATTGTTAAAGAAATTCGCGGCCTTGATAGAGTAGGCATGGGACAGTAAATTGTTGACGATGGCGAAAACCGCCGTGGAGACAAGTTGAACCGCCGCCCAGAGAAGCAGCGTTTTCACCCTGCGCTCCCCCGCAAGTTCTCCGATCAACTGCGCCGTAATGTAGAGGGACGCGTAGGAGAATACCACGCCGAGAATCGACTTGACGGCCATATAGGGGAACATCCACTTGTTTTTCGAATTTAACAGCCTGATCGCCCGGACGTTGATGGAAAACGCCTCCCGCCAGGGCATTTTTTCTTTCTTGTTTGCCATTCAGATCCCCTCCTGTCCTGTTTGATAGTCTTCCTGATAGTATCTCGCCTGTACGTGGAAAAGGTGCGCGTACTCCTTTCCCAAGGCCAAAAGGCTTTCGTGGGTCCCCTCCTCGGCGATTTTTCCCTCTTTCAAATAGAGAACCCGATCGCAGAAGCGGGTGGACGCCAGACGGTGGGAGATGAAAAGCGAGGTCTTTCCCTCCGACATGGCGCTGTATTTCTGATAGAAATCCCGCTCGGCCAGAGGATCGAGGGCAGCGGTGGGTTCGTCCAGAACCAGCACATCGCCGTTTTTGTAAAGCGCTCGGGCGAGCATGAGCCGCTGGGTCTGCCCGCCGGAGAGGACTACCCCGTCCAGATACACATCCCTGCCGAGATGGGAGGAAAGTCCCTGGGGAAGTTCGCTGACAGCCTTGGTAAGCCCTGCCTTTTCCAGACAGTCCTTCACCCGAGGCAGATCAATTTCGGTTGCCGACTGCGCCACCGTCTCCGCAACGGTAATATCGTAGAGATTGAAGTGCTGAAACACCGCCGAAAAGAGGGCGTAATAGTCCCGGCGGTTGAAGCGCCGGATGTCGATGCCGTTGAGCAGCACCCGCCCTTCGTCAGGGTCGAGAAGCCCGGTGATCAGTTTGACAAGAGTGGTTTTCCCGGCGCCGTTCAGACCGACGATGGCAATTTTCTCCCCACGCCCGATGGTGAGGTTCAAATTTTCGATGATCTTTTTCTCCGATTCGGGATAGGTGTAACTGACGTTTTCCAACCTGATTTCATAGGGGCCGTCCCCGGGGATCGGCAGGCCCTCGCCGAAATTGTAGGGTTCGGGATAGTCTAAAAATTCAAGCATACAGGAAAAATCGAGACACTTGTTTTTTAAGTCGAGAAATCCGTTTAAGATCCCGCTGAACCGCCCATTAAAGGAGTTTACCGCCGAGAAATAGAGCATGAATTCGGCGACGGCCATGCCGTTTTTCAGGCACATCTGCAAAAGAAGGAAGATCGCCACGCCGCTGCGGAGGAATTCTAAGAGCACGTTTACAAAACTGCAGATTAAATAGAAGGTATGCTCCTTTTTGGCGTAGGCCTGCTTTGCGGCGAGCACCTGGTCGGTGAGGCGGCTGATCCAGCCGGCAAGACCGAAAAGGCGGATGTCCTTGGCCACGGAAAGCTGCCTTGGAAGGCCGAAGAGATAGCGCTCCTGCCTGTCGATATGGGCAAGTTCCTCCCGGTGGCGGAAGTTGTACTTCCCCACATAACTGGAGACCGCGAAGTTCGCGACGCTCAGCACCGCCGTCACCGCGAATATCACCGGGTGAATATAGGTAAGTGTGGCAGTGAAGAAGAAAAACATCACGAGGTTGAT
>CANQNM010000079.1 GCA_947625265.1 uncultured Clostridia bacterium | reverse complement strand
TTCAGTTCTTCCAAAGCCCGTTCATCAACGCCCTCATAGTGTCCGCAGAGAAGAATCAACCGGTCAAAGCCAGCCAATTCCTCCGCCTTTTTCTGTGTCAGCACCCTTCCTTTGGGAGACAAATACACCGTCTTCTCCTTGTTCACATGCACCATGCCCTTCACCGCGTCGTAACAGGCGCAAATCGGAGGCGCCGCCATCAACATGCCCCGTCCACCGCCGTAGGGCGTATCGTCCACCCGTCTGTGCTTATCCGCACTGTAGTCCCGGATATCATGGGCAAAAATCTGCAGATATCCCGCTCCTTGCGCTCTGCCGATAATACTTTCGGAACAGTTTTGAAGAATCCACTGCGGAAAGAGCGTCAATACGTCAATTCTCATCGAACAATCCCTTCACCGGACGGATGCCGATACCCCTTTCAAGATCTGTTTCTACGATAAATCGGGGGATTGCCGGCAAATATACCGTTTTTCCCTCCTCTGTTCTGATCTCATATAGCCGAGAGGCTGCGTTGTCGCTCACATCTGCGACTCTGCCGTACTCCCGACCGGTGTCCACATCATATACGCGCAACCCAATAAGATCGGCGATAAAGAAACAACCGTCCTCCAGAGGAATATCCGCCCTTTGAGCATAGAATATTCTGTTTTTAAGGGCTTTCGATTTCTCCGGGCCGTCGTACCCCTCCACACGAATAAGCGCAAGATCCTTATAAGGAACGCAACGAATGACTTTCAAAGCAACTTTTTGGTTTTTGTCGGGCGTGTTCGCGTCAATATATATAGTTTTAAGGTTCCTCAGCACCCCGAGATTGTCACACCAGCATTCCGCCTTCAAATCCCCGTTGACGCCGTGCACGCCGTTGAACCGTCCTGCTTCAAGATATTCATTTTTCATCAAATTCAACCTTTTTTCGTAAAAACATCTGTGCCGTCCGACATCTTTTCAGGATAGTATAACACATTTCTTACAGCATTTCAATATTTTTTAAAAACATTCCGCACTTTCACCTCATATACCGTCCATAAAAGGAAAAAACCTAAATTTTCCTCATCCTTATTTGGATTTTTTCCTTTTCCTATATGAATTTCGTTCTGTCAACCGCTCCCTCCGTTTGTCCAGCGGCGCGTTCCCCTCCGTCATCGGGAAACGGAAGACGAAAATCACAACCGTTCTTCCAACCCGAACAGCCGTACGCAGTCTTCCCCTTCAAAAGAATTTTGCCGCACTTAGGACAGAAAAGGCCAACGGAGGACGAAGAACCGGCAAGAGAAGAGGAATTTGTGGAAGGAACAGAGCCGTCAAAGGAAAAACTTTCGGGAACAAAGGATTGCCCGGTTGGATTTTCCGACGTTTTCACAAAGTCAAAAACCACCTTCCACTGCGCGTCAAGTTTCAACGCCGCCCGAAACGTCTTCCCGCTCTTTTTGGAAACAAACCCGTCAAGCGTTTCAGTTTTTCCGTTTTTCAGCAACTGCCGCAGGATATCCACCGAAATCGTCTTGCCGCAGATAAAAGTGTTGACAGAGAATTTACAACCTTTTTCCTTGTATCCCTCGCACCCGTAAAAATCGCGTCTCCTCTTTACAGGCGAGGAGCAAATAGGACAAGTTCCCACCACATCCCCAAAGCAACCGATATCGTTCTTCTCTTTTCCTTTTTCAAAAATCTCTATAATAGAATCTTTTGCCAGATTTACACTGTCTTCAACGGTGATAATTCCTCTGTAAACTTTTTTCAGCGCCCTACCCAGTTCACATGTTTTATATTTGTCCATGGAGATTTGCATTCTTTCAAGCGATTCTATGAGAAACTCTCCATCTGGCAGAATATAGTATACATCTTTTTTCAGTTCTATGTACCGGCTTTTGACGGCGTTCTCGATGATCCCCGTGCGCGTCGCCTCCGTACCCAATTCCAATCCTTCGAAAATCGCACGGTATTCCTCAGCGTCATCCTCCCCCTCGCTTTCCATTATCTCCCGTGCTGCCGTTCCGTTTGCAGAACCTCCTTTTGCCGCTGCTTTTTCCTCCTTAAAGGGATTCTTCAAATAGTTGTTGAGTGTTTCAATGGTATAGCGTTTGGGCGGCGCGGTTTCTTTTTCGACAGGTTTGAAACAAATATGTACGCTATCCCCCTTTTTCAAGGCGGGCAAAATTCTGTCCTTTCCCTGCCGGTCGTCATATTTTGTCCATCCAGGCTCCTCAATCACGACACCCTTCAGTGAAAAAGTTTCAAGTTCTCCCACAGCAATTTCAATTTCGGATTTTATGACCACGCAGGGTTCGCTGCAAAAAACAGCGATAAAACGCCGGAACACCGTGCTGTATACCTGTTTTTCCTTTTCCGAAAGTTTTGCGGGATCGGGAATCCGGTAGGTGGGCGTCAATGCCGAGTGCGATTCAATCTTGCCGTCGTCGAAAACCGATTTATCCTCCCGCATTTTTACAGGATACCCCATCTTCCGGCAATTTTCAAGAATCTGCGCCGTCTTTTCTTTCTCCGCCGTAGCAAGGTATTCGGAATTGGTACGGGGATAAGTCAAATATCCCTGTTCATAGAGTTTCTGGACGATCTCAAGGGAATCCTCCATGGACATTTTGTATTTTTTGCCTAAGACGTTCTGAAGTTTTGACAGGGAGTAAAGTTTTCCCGGAGAAAGTTTGTCCTTCTTCCTTTTTACCGAACGAACGACCGCCCCTGTTTGATTGTAAAGGGCGCACCGGTTCTCAGCCGCCTCTCTTTCGTTTTCCTCAAAACGACTTTTGGATATAAGTTCCACCGTTTCACCACCGGTACTCTCACTGCTCTGAAGCGCAAGATATTTTCCGGGGACAAAATTTCTGATGGCCATATCCCGGTCATAAATCGCCTTGACAATGGGCACGATCACCCGTCCCACCCGCAAAAGCACGCCTGTGCGCAGAGAGGCGTAGCGTGTCAAATTTACTCCGTAGAGCCAATCGATGTATGTGCGTGCAAACCCTTCATTGGCAAGCATGTCGTACTCCGATTCATCCTTCAGTTCCGACAGTGCCTTTTTTACGGTCTGCGGTGTCTGATCCGGCAGCCATAGGCGCTTGAATGTCTTCTTTCCAGCGGCTTGTTCATCTTTCAGTGCGTTTTCAATGCAAAGACGGATGATAATCTCTCCCTCTCTGTCGGCGTCCCCCGCATTGACGATCATGTCCACGTCCTCACGCAGGCACAGACTTTTTAAGATGCCAAACTGCCGTTTGACGCCTTCGTCCGCTGTCTTGCTTCTTTCTTTTCTTCGCAGTTCAAAGAGGAATTTATCGGGAAAACAGGGGATGTTATCAAGCGACCACTTTCCCGTTCCGTCTGGGGACGGTCGGTAGGTCTCCACATCGCACAGGGAAAAAAGATGACCGAAGGCCCAAGATATAAGATACCCGTTTCCTTCAAGATATCCGTCACGTTTCCGCATGTTCGCATCTCCAATGCCGACAGCGATATTCCGGGCAAGACTGGGTTTTTCCGCAATGATCAAAATCATTCTTTTTCCTCCCTTCAGAGAAGTACAGTATATCTCATCCCCGGTCGTCTGTCAACAGTTTTTGGACATCGCTTCGTCACTGTAGGCGCGCCAATGAGGATGCGTCATCCCGACGTGTTGACAACGAATCAACGACTCCCTAAAACCCGTTGCCTGTCGGAATCCCGATTTTCTTTCAATGCCCGCGCAAAAGGCACAAAAAAGGCGCGCGGTACAATCGCGACGTCCGAAACACCGTTCCGAACGCTGCGATTACACTCTCTGCGCGCCTACCTGTTTATTGCTTTATACCACGCATCTGCCGTCCGCGTTGCCATTCGCCGTTTATCCTTATACGTCGGCTTCTTTCTGTTGAAAATCCGTCCGTATATGTACCCATCGCCGCACGTGCCGTCCCGTCTCCCCATTTTCTGAATTTTCAGACGCTCTTGCCCATCTCGTAAGCTTCCTTCAGTTTGGAATTGCCCTCAATCTCCAACGGCTCGTTGACACCATCGCAAAAAACCATCCCAGCGAAGTTTACTCCTTCAAAACTTTCGATCCAACCCTGCAAAGCCTCCATAATATTTTTCGACGTATTCGTTTCGTTTTTCGCCGCGCACGACAGCAGATAAACTTCCCGGAACTTACGGTCCCCGCAATGGCGCGGATTCACACGGTCAAGCAACGTCTTCATTTGACCTGAAATTCCACGGTAATATACCGGCGTGGCATAGACCAATACGTCAGAACCGAACATTTCTTCTTCAATTTTGATGGCGTCGTCGGAGATGATGCACTGACCGAGTCTTTGACAGGCATAGCACCCCTCACAGTAACCGATTTTTTTTCCGCGCAGAGAAATCAGCCGTACCTCGTTTCCGGCTTCTTTTGCGCCCCGTGCAAATTCCTTTGCCAACATCCCGGAATTGCTGTTCCTACGCAGACTGGTAGAAATAATCAACACTCTCTTGCCCATTTTCACAAAAACTCCCCCAAATATTACATCATCTCACTTCACCTGAACCAGGAAACAATTCGATATATTCGATATATTCATCAGGCAACCAGGGAACAGGTAACCAGGCAACTCAAGCAGTGCTGTTTGAATATCTGAAATGAATCGGAAAGAATTCCCCCTGGCTGTTCTCAACTAGGTTTCTTTTTCGCCTTTCTAAAGCGGAAAATGTTGGAAGGATTCGTTGAAAACATGTTGGTATATCAATTGGTTTTTCCGCCGATTTGTCTCTTCCGTCGTCCGCCTACCAACCGTCGCTTACGTCACCGGATTCCCGTAGAACCGGTCCAAAAGTAAAAATTCACCGCCTGTGTTTCAAGACGGCATACCTGAAACCATGGAAAATTCTTCACTTCTGTACGTATATTATATACTAAATTTTTTTTCTAAACATTTTCTTCTTGTGAATTTTTCACATAAAAAAGTATATTTTTTTAAGTCTTGTTACAAATATATTTCCATGTTTCTGAAGAAAACAAATACTCAAAGTTTCACTGTCTCCCAAAATGGTTCGTTATTTTCCTTCCCATCGTTAACGGTCGATTCGGTTGGATGTCAATTTGATTGACGGTTGATCCATAAAAATTTTCAAGAATCGAGGGCTTTTTCTTTTTCGCCAATTGCAGTTTGCTATTGCAATTTGCGTTTGTTTTTTTATTTAAAAATCTTGTTTTTCGTTTAAAAATATGGTATCTTTAAAAGAGAAAGCAGCAGGGACGACTGAAGACAAGTCCATGTTCTCCTTCACACCTGAAAAGCGAAATATACCGTCAAGGAGCGATCAGCCCCTCGATTTCGCCTTGAAAAATCAAGATTTCAAAAGGACAAAGGCTGTGAAAAATACAGAATTCAAGGGCGTCGACCTCTTTAAACTGATCTTTTCCTTTTTTGTCGTGTTCATCCACTGCCATCCGAAGGGAGATGTGTTCTTTGTTATCGCCAACGGCCCGGGACGGTTGGCGGTTCCCTTCTTCTTTGCCGCGGCAGGATATTTTCTCACGTTACGCATCAAGGATCAGGAAAAAGCGGGAATTCCGTGCCGAGTAACACTGTTCGCTTATCTGAAACGCCTACTGAAAATGTATATTCTCTGGTCCGCCATTTATCTCCCCTTTACACTAAGCGAGTACATTGTCGGCAACGGTTGGACATTCTGGCGATGCGTGATCGAATACACCCGAGCCTTTTTTGTCACCGGCACTTTCACACAACTCTGGTACCTGCCGGCACTGATCACCGCCGTTCTTTTAACGGTTATTCTCTGTAGAAGAATCTCCCCCAAATGGGTCTTTGTGCTGGGGATTTTTCTCTATGTATTTGGAACCTTCGATGAAGCGTACAGCGGGCTCTGTCCGGCCTTTCTCAAGCCGTTTTTCAACATCTACAACCCCATTTTTCAACGCACCAGAACGGGACTTTTCTTCGGATTCGTCTATGTGACCATGGGATATATACTGGCATGCAAAGAAAGTATCGGGCGCCGCGTCCGCCTTTATGGAATTTTCACAGCGCTGTTCACAGTGTTGGCATCTGTCGAGGGATACCTGCTCAACGAAGGAGATTATTCGGATCATTTCGCCGGCGGTGTTTTTGAGGAACGCTACGGTATGTATCTGATGCTGATTCCCGCGACCTTCTTCTGCTTGCAACTGTCTCTGAGTATATCGCCCAAATTTTCACAAAAAACAGCGATTTATTTCCGAAAATGCAGCACTCTCATATATCTCAGTCATCAGTTCTTCAACGGAATTCTCATTGTTCTCCTCTCAGACTATCTTCTAAAACTGAACCTGACCGACACTATCCGCGGATTTTTCATCGTTTGGACCTGCAGTATTCTCTTCTCCGTGCTGACAGCAAAAATCGGAAGGGGAACCGGCCGGGCGGCGCGCGTGGCGCGGGCGCTGTCCTAAAACAACCGACAGTTATTTCTTCGAAAGGACGCTTTCAAATTCGAAAGCACGATTGGTATTCAAATGTGAAAAGCAAACTTTTCGCCGTTTTACCGGACGACATCCACACTCCCGACGGCATGGAAATCGATCCGGAGGGAAACCTGATACTCTCCTGCCCCAATTTTGCCAAGGAGGAAAGCAGCGGATGTATTCTCAAAATCACATCCGAGGGAAAAATTTCAAAATGGTTTGACGTGCCGGTTCATCCAGAGACAGGGAAAGCCCGAAACATGGGCATTGCCTTTGACGACTCCCGGGGACTTTACATCTGTGACAATCAGGGATGGAGTGAAAAAAAGGAGTTGCTGTATAAGGGCAGAGTGCTCCGTGTGCAAACCACCGAAGAGGGTATGACGTCCTACAGGGTCGTCGCCTACGGTATGGAACACCCCAATGGCGTCAGGTACAAAGACGGTTACATCTATGTAACACAATCCTATATGCATCCGGTAAAAAGGAAGGACGGACTGCTCACCTCGGGCGTATACCGTTTTCGTGCGGACGAGAAAGAGGTGGAAATTCACAACGATCTTTCAGACAGAAATCTGCTGTGCACTTTCGTGACGCATAACCCTTCCTGTCAATATGGTGCAGACGGTATTGTTTTCGCACCGGATGGCAGTCTGATGGTGGGAAATTTCGGAGACGGGGAAATATACAGAATCTCCTTTGACGAAAACGGAAGAATTCTTGAAAATCGGGCAATTTACAAAAATGCGAAAGAACTGCAATCCATAGACGGCATGTGTTATGATCCCTCGGGAAACCTCTATATCGCAGACTTTTCCGCAAACGCCCTTTGCCGTATCTCCAAAGAAGGAGTGATTCAACGCATTGCCTCCTCCCCCGACACCGACGGTTTGCGAGGGGAACTCAACCAACCGGGAGAGCCAATTTTCTACAACGGAAAGATCGTTCTATCCTGTTTCAACCTTGTCACAGGACCTGATAAAGTGAACACAAGTCATACCATGCCATGTACACTGGCCTATGTAAACGTCTCTTAAGATCTCCCATGCCAACTGTTTTAAGTATTTGTCCGAACTGAAAAACAATATTCCCGCAAAAACTCAAAGCGTCGGACAAACATATTGACACAAAGAGAATTCTGTGGTACAATATGTCTATAAATGTTTGGGGAGGATACGATGATGGAACATATCAAAACAATCAGCAAAAGCAACCTGTGCAACAGCGTCAAAAACGGCGGATGCGGCGAGTGCCAGACTTCCTGCCAGTCTGCCTGCAAGACCAGTTGCGGCATTGCCAATCAGAAGTGTGAGAACACCGAAAGAAACAAGTGATTGCAGATTTTGAATGCCGCCGTAAGGCGGCATTTTTATAGAAAAACGCAGAGGAGAGCCATAGTCTATGATACATCAATATCGGATGGGCGGATACAACATCGTCTTAGACGGTTGTTCCGGTTCGGTACACGCGGTAGACGACATCGCCTACGATATCATCGCCCGCTTTGGGCAGAAGGACAGGAAAAATGTCTGCCAAGAGGTTTTTCTCAAGCATGTGGGAGAACCGGATGTGACCGAAAACGCCGTAGAAGAGTGTTACGATCAGGTTGAAGAACTGAAAAAATCAGGCAATCTGTTTTCTTCAGACGTCTTTGAAAACATGGCAGGGGTCTTGAAAGAAAAAACATCGGGGGTGATCAAAGCACTCTGCCTTCACGTCGCGCACACCTGCAACCTGAACTGTGCGTACTGTTTTGCAAGTCAGGGAAAGTATCACGGGGAGCGGGCGCTTATGAGTTTTGAAGTGGGAAAAAGGGCCTTGGATTTTCTTGTGGAGAACTCAGGGACGCGGCGCAATCTGGAAGTCGATTTTTTCGGCGGCGAACCGCTGATGAATTTTGAAGTGATAAAAAAATTGGTGGCGTACGCACGGAAAATTGAAAATGAAAAGGGGAAAAACTTTCGTTTTACACTGACAACCAACGGGATGCTCATTGACGAAGAAGTGATTGAGTTTGCCAACCGTGAAATGAGCAACGTTGTGCTCAGTCTCGACGGCAGAAAGGAGATCCACGACCGGTATCGTGTGGACTATGCTGGAAACGGAAGTTTCGACAGAATTGTTCCAAAATTTCAAAAACTCGTAAAAGCCCGTGGAAATAAAAATTATTATATTCGCGGAACTTTTACCCACGCCAACCCGGATTTTCTTTTGGATATTCGTCAAATGCTTGATTTAGGATTCACTGAACTGAGTATGGAACCGGTGGTGTGCGCCGCAGGAGATCCCGCCGAACTGACGCAGGACGATCTTCCCGTGGTTCTTCAACAGTATGAGGAATTGGCCGACCTTCTACTGGAGCACGACCGTTCGGGCAAGTCCTTTACCTTTTACCACTACATGATCGATCTGGAAAATGGTCCGTGTATCTACAAAAGAATTTCCGGTTGCGGATCCGGTACCGAATATCTGGCGGTCACTCCATGGGGGGACCTGTATCCCTGTCACCAATTTGTGGGCGAAGAAAAGTTCAAACTCGGCAGTGTTTTCGACGGAGTAACCAATGAAGAAGTGCGCGCCCAATTCGCCTCCTGCAACCTGTACGCACGTGAGGAATGCAAAAATTGCTGGGCAAAGTTATACTGTTCCGGCGGATGTGCCGCCAACGCCTATCACGCAACAGGATCTGTGAAAGGCGTTTACACATACGGATGTGAACTGTTCAAAAAGAGACTGGAGTGCGCAATCATGGTGGCAACGGTAAGGATGCTGCAAAAACAGTCATGATGTCCACACCGATCTGTGATTTTGTGCGTTGCTATGACGCAAGCGGTTTTCTGCGCCTTCACATGCCAGGACACAAGGGAACGCCTCTGCTCGGTCCTGAAAATCTGGATATCACAGAAATTTCAGGTGCGGACAGCCTTTACGACGCCCAGGGAATCATCGCCGAAAGTGAACGAAACGCCGGTTCGCTCTTCAACGCGCACACTTTCTATTCTACAGAGGGATCGTCGCTCTGCATCCGCGCTATGCTCTTTCTTTTAAGACAGCATATCGCACTAAGCGGTCAACGACCCCTGATTCTTGCCGGAAGAAACGCACACAAAGCATTTCTTTCCGCCGCGGCACTTCTGGATTTCGACGTACAGTGG
>CANQNM010000078.1 GCA_947625265.1 uncultured Clostridia bacterium | reverse complement strand
TGCCGCAGATGGAGCATTTCGGCGTGTGCGACGTCTCGTCATAATAAAACTCGGTATATACGTGCTCGTGCGGCGGGTCCTTCTCGATGACGGAACCGGGGCGTTTTATCTGTTGGCATCCGAGGCAGTAGACATCGCCGGTATAACCTTCCTGCTCCTCGGTGGCCTCCTTCACATTTCGGAGTTCTTCGGCGCCGTTGTGATTGGACGGGTCAAGAGGCCCGAATTTGGTGTGGCAGATTTTACATTCCGCCTGTTCGGTGCAGTTTGCAACGATTCCGACGATATGCTCTTCTGTCTTTTTCTGATGGCAGTCGTTATTGGTGCAGATCAGATTATGTTCGGTTTCGGTATGGCCGGAACCGTCATATACCCAGGAATGATTCGGGTTACCCTCCACAATGGTGAGTCCGCAGTCCTTACAGATGTTGGGAGTGGTGCAGTCATAGTCGTCAATTACATTGTGTGCGTACCTTTCCTGCACCTGACAGCCCGGGTTGGTACAAACCCGGTAATGGTACTCGCCGGTGGTCTGCCAAGGCCCCTCGTAATTATGCGATGACGCCTCCCGGACAACCCCATGACAGATACTGCATTTCACAGCTTGGGTGCAGTCTCCGTCGTACGGGCTCTCTTTCGATACGTCATGGACTTCCAGTTCCGTCTGGGCGCCGCACAGGATGCAGTGCTGCCAGTGGTACTCGCCGTCCGATTCATAGATTCCGTCCGGAATATGCTCTTTGCCATGGACATGTTTGCACTTTGTACATGTGCCGTTGACATAGGTGTGCGCTTCCTTGGTACCTTCTATAGGCTTATTGCACCCCGCGTGAGAGCACAAAGTTATATGGTATTCATCCATTTCGTCAGGAACAGGGATATATTTACGGTTTGCTTCGTACCCCGGCACATGCATCGAACCGAATTTTACGGTCGAATTGCAGTATTGACATATAATCGGCGTCGTGCAGTCTCCGTCGTCGTTTCCGAAACAGTATTCCGTTTCGGTGGTATTACAGTATTTACATGTTTTTTTGTGCTGTTTCTGCGCACCCTGGAGAGAAGGAATGGCGGTATATTTCCAATCGTGGTCGGGTTTCGCCTCGATCACAGTCTGATTGCACACCATGCAGAGCACCGGCGTCGTGCAGTCTCCGTCGTCTGCTGCGGGCGTATGCTTATTTGTCGCCGGGATGACGGTGATTTCCTCGCTGAGTTCTTGGCATTCGGAGCATTTTTTTGTCGCCTGGCCTTCCACGCCGCAGGTCGCCTGTTGCAGAATGACCGTGATGGTGTAACTATGTCCCGTCGGTTCTTCCGCGTTCTCCTCAACCTTTTCTATGGCGCCGCATTTTTGGCATTCCCTGTAGGTATATCCGGCTTCGGTACAGGTGGCGTGCATAGTCAGTATTTCTTTTTTCCAGGTGTGTTCAATCTGGTCGCCGCCTTCGGTTTTCATCTCGCCGCAGAGGACACAGCGCTGTACTTTTGCGTTCGTACAGGCGGAGTTTTGCATATCCTCCCATTGATGCTCTAATTTCGGGACTACCTCCCTTTCAGGGCGATCCGGGTTCGGCGTGTCGCACCAAATGCATCTGCTTTCCCTCCAACCGGGCTCGGTACAGGTCGCGCTCTTTCCTTTGTTCGTGTAAAAATGCTTGTCTTTTGTCTCAAGTACGGTTGTAAATTTTTTAAGACAGTTATAGCATTCAAAAACCTCGGCGCCGTCTTCTTTACAGGTTCCGTTCTTCGTCAATCTGGTAACGCCGGAGTGACCCTTCGGGCCGATATTTTCGCAAGAGATCACGATATTGCACTTTTGGCAAGTGGTGATTTTTACATTGTCGGTTTTGCAATCGCTATGATTGATCTGCTGAGTTTCCGTCTGGGCATGTTTATTAAGGTCAATCGGTTTATTCTCATCGGTCTTGACCTCGACAAAACCGCAAACGGAGCATTTCCGTGTGATATAGGTCAGATTATCGCATGGGCTAACCGTTCTCTGCTCCTCTTCGAACTTATGCTGTGTGGGTTCCTGTTTCCCGTCGTCAACGGTGACCGTGAACCAGGTATTGCAGTATTGACAGGGGCGCAGGGAAGAGGTTCCCGATCCGTGCGTACAGGACGCCTCATAATACTTTTCTTCCATTTCGCCGCGAACCAACCTAGTGGGGTCGTCCGGATGGGGATAGATACCGGAAGTCGAGCCGAGCACATGGTAACCGCCTTCGGCAACATCACAGTGCATTTTCTCAATGTTTTCCTCGGTATCGACGACTCCAGATCTGGAGGCCGTTGGCGTTCCCTCAGCGGCTGCGGTTTGGATTCCCTCAGTGTGCACATGCTCCTGCCCTAAGGCTTCTATTCCCGAATACATGCTCTGCGTCAGACAGGCACTGAGCAAAAAACTAAGAATTCTTCTTTTTACGTTCACAATATTTCCATCCCTTCTCTATATATAAATTTAGATTTTATGATATTCGCAGAACACAGGACAAGCGCATCTCTTCTATGATAGATCCCACATGGTCGAAATACATCCTGTGTTGTTTATACATATGATACAATGGAAAAAGTCAGTCTTTATCCTATCTGTAAAAGTTTGTCTTCTTCTCCCGCTTTTGTAAACCCCTTTCCACTAATTTTTCCTTTTTGTTCCATTCGATACCGACGATGGCGGTGTACGTCCCTTCCTGTGTCCGGGCAACACGCAGACTCAGGTAAGAACTGTCCACATACCACGCTTCGGAATGATCCAGATCAAACGCATCTTTCGCCGCGGCGAAAGCATCGGCAAGAGATCTGTCTCCCCCGATATAGTTTGCCAGCGCCTCTTCGGTCACGGCGCCGTGCTCCACCAAGTCGTAACCCGACTTTCCGTCGGTCATCAGTCCTTTTGAAAACATCTCGAAGAGTGCATCATAAATCTTCTGCGCGTTTTCGTCCAACTGATCGTAAAAATAGTGTGAATCACCGACTGCTTCTTCACTGTTCGCAACAAATTCTGTCATCACCATGCTTGGCGCCGTCAGCATCAGTACGGGAACAAACACAGTACACGCTTCAAAACTCCTTTTCCCGTGGCAAAACCTCCCTTAGAGTTCTATGTCAACGCATTATAGCATATTCATTTCCATTTTTCAAGTGCAAATGGAAAAAACGAAATAATTTTGTGTACAAGTTCGACCATAAGTTAAAAAATTTTCAGTGAAGACAGAGGTAAAAATCGACAGCGCAAAATTCTGTTTCTTACGCCCTACACCCCACGGCAAACAAAAAGCGCCGGCGCGAACCTCGGTTTCGCGCCGGCGTCGGTGCAAAAAATAAATACGGACAAAAACTCAAAAGTCCGGAAAGCGCACAGGGCGAAAATCGAACATCCCCGCCTTTTTCATTTCATGCGGGCACGAAAGGTGAAACCCGTCGAAAATTCTAGCGGGCGCGCCGGACAAAACCCGTCGAGGGCTCTTCACCGGGTGAAACCCCTTCAGGATTCTCATTTTAAGGGAAATTTTTCGGCTCTCGCTCCGGGAGAAACAGTCTGAATTCTCTTTAGAAAAATTCAAAAATCGGGAGTTGGAACGCCTTCCCGGTACAAGCGGTGATTCTCAGCATTCCGAACCAGGGAATTCAACGAGTTTTCGACGGGCCTTTTCCAGAAATCTGTCTCCGTACACCAGGAAACGTTCATGAACAGCCCTGGCAATCTCCCCTTTTTCGTCACTTGCCGAAATTTCAAAAACCAGTTTTCTTCCTTCCAACGAAACAAGCGTCGCCGTGCAGCGCACCCGCATGCCCACAGGCGTTGCGGAAGTGTGCTGAAGATTCAACGCGGTCCCGACGCTGGTCTGACCGTCCCCCGGCATTCCCTCTACAGCGGCGCACGCGGCGGCCTCCATCAATGCGGCAAGGGCGGGCGTCGCCAGTACCTCAAGCGACCCGCTGCCCATTCTCAAAGCCGTCATTTCCTCCGTGACGGTCCGCTCCACAGAAGCGGATCTCTTTTCTTCCATCTCTGTCTCCTCCGAAAATCCGAAAATTTATTCTCTGTGATTTGCGTAATCTGGGTAATCTGCCGCTGCCGCAATTCTCCGCTGCGCCGTACTCCGAAAAAGGTCATATATCTGCGGCGCCGCAGCAATTCCGATCTTTTCACTCCTGCGTCCCCTGAACTTTGTAAAACGTCGGTTTTTTCTCCGGTTCTTACGTCGGCTTCCCATTCCCGTCTTTTTTATAGTACTCCAGTGTCACGATCAAATCTGCGGTGTTGTACATCCGATAAATCGCCTCACGGTACAGAGGATTGAGTTTTCCGTCGCCGATAACCACACCGTTTGAAAGAACGGTGTAGTTGCGGGAAGTGTTCACAAGAGCCCTTCCCATGGCAAAACCGTAGTCCTCCCGATCCATGCCCAACAGGTAGCAAAGGGTTGGCATGATGTCCACCTGTCCCCCCACGGTATCGAATTGACGGTGCTCGGTTCTGTTTGAAGGATCGTAAACGATCAGGGGAATGGCCGCCGTTTCCTCTTCGTTCACAAAGGAAAATTCCTCATATTCATCCGCAATCTCGGCGGCGTCGCTGGGATAGTATTTGTGCAGTCCGGTATGATCGCCATAGATGAGCACCACGCTGTTTTCAAGAAGTCCCGCGCTCTTTGCGTTCTCAAGAAATTTTCCGATCTGCTCATCCACATAGCGTAGACAGTTGAGGTAGGCAAGTGTTTTGCTGTTTTTCAGTTCCCGTTCCTCGGTTTGAAAAGCCAATCGATCTCCCAGATCTTCGTCAATATAATCGAAAGGCATGTGGCTGGAACACAGCACAATATGGGAAAAGAACGCCCTGCCGTTCCCGGTTTTTTTCGTAAGTTCCTCTATAACCCTTGTGAAATTCTCCTCGTCCGAAATATACCGGTATATTTTTTCACTGTCGTCCTTCGCCTCTAAAAGATGAAAGTTGCATCCGGGGCTGTTTTCATCGGTATTATAACCGAAGATATCCCTGTAAACGTCAGTGTAAGGCCAGACGCTGTTGGGCCCGGAGCCGTTGAAATAGTAGGTGTCGTAGCCCTTTTCGCGCAGAAGCGCCGGCAAAGACGGCAGATACTTGTCGGCATAGGTGCGGAAAAATACTTTACTTGTGGGCAAAACGGAACAGTTGACCATCAGATCACAGTCGGAACTGTTGCCGGCCTTGACCTGATCGTAAATATGAGGAAAGTAGAGAGAGGAAGAATCTTCGGCGATCAGTTTGTTCAGATTGGGTGTGATTTCCTTGCCGAACACCGTTCTTAAAAGGGGAAACGCCTCCAAAGACTCCACCTGAATCAAAAAGACGTTTCTTCCCTCATACAGCCCTTTATACCCGTTGTCGGGAAGATTCTCTTTGTTATAGTCGTAGAATTCTCTGATCTGATCGGCCTGATCGGCGCCGAAGGATTGTTCGGACTGGAGACTGAAGACCATTGAAAACGCGTCGGCAAGGTGATAGCCCACCGGCGTGAAGAAAAGCGCGCAGTCTTTGGAATACGCGGGCTCGTAAATATCCCTGTAAGCGCCCTTTGCCAAACCCATTGTGTTCAACAGCGGGAGAATTCCAAGAACAACCGTGCAGGGAACCGTCACCGAAAGGAACCGCCCGGGGCGAGTGCCCGAGAGAAACCGCCAAAACCTGTTTTTACCGGAAACTTTCGCACGCGTTTCCTCCTTTTTTTGCGTCCTTTTCGGCTTTCCCGCGGTCGGCAGATTCGCCGTTTCGCGGGCGGCAGGGAGGGTTTCCTTCAAATTCCCCGCTTGTCCCGCCTCTCCCATGTTTCCCGCAACTTTCGCGGGAGATCTGCGTTTGTAAAATTTTCTGAAAAGTCCCAGCGCCAAAAGAACCGCGTAGTCTGAAAGGTAGAAAATATCGTAAACCGAAAAGGTATCGAAAACCGCCGTCAGATTCAGATGCCCCTCTTCCTTCGCCCCCTCTACCATGCCTAAAAGCGTCAGAGAAGGCATCTCGGGGTAGCATCTGTAGTAGCATCCGTCCGTCAACGTCAACGCAAGGAAAAGAATACTTACAGAAAACCCGTAAATCAGTCTGCCGCGCGATTTTTTAAAGAGGAACAGCGGGGCGGCCAGCAGCGTCACCGTTACCAAACTGAAAAACAATCCCCGCGCGCTTTGAACCAAGCCCAAAAAGATCCGGGGAACATAGTGGGAACTGCCCACAATAAAACATTGCAAATAAAAACTCTTTAAAAACATACCGACAAAAAGGATGGGGAGAACGATTCTGTCTGCCGGACAGTTTTTCAAACAGTCCGCAGCGTTTCCGATTCTCTCTCCGAATCCACGCGTGATCTTTTTCATCGTCCACCTCCTACCGGATATGCGAAATGAAAGGCATTCCGAAACGAATCGGTTTTCGGTTCCGCATTATATCACAGTATATCCAAAATTTCAAGCCTTCCCTCTTGGATTTTCCAAACCGAAATAGAAACGGTAAAAAAACTTTCCTGAGATCCTGCCCTTAGAACTCAAGTTTCACCTTCCAACCCCGATTTTAAATATTTTTGTAAAAATCTTCAAAATGCGGCCTTTGAAAAGGAAAAAATCCAAAAAAATTCTTGAAAAGATCCTTCGGCCGGATCCTGGGGTTTTAACTCCCCGTTCAAGATCCGCGGGAATTCCAAACCTTCGTCAATTCCTTTAAACCCGCCTCTGCCTTGACTTTTGAAATTTTTGTTGGTATGATACAACTGTGAACATCCAAGGGCAGCTGCTCGATGCCCGGAAAAGAAAAATTTTTTTGAAATTTTTCAAGGATGGTGAAACCTTTCACAATTTTTACACACTTATTTGGTGAATGAGGAGAAAGGAGCGGGCAAAATGGAGGATCACCAGATCGTCGGTCTGTATTTTGCGAGGCAGGAACGTGCGCTCTCTGAGTCTCAGAAAAAATACGGAAAAATGCTTCTCAGTCTTGCCATGTCGCTTTTAAAAAACATGGAAGACTCCAAAGAATGCGAAAACGACACCTATCTCACGGCGTGGAACAAAATTCCTCCGGACGAACCCCTGTTTTTGGGCGCGTATCTTTCAAAGATCACACGGTTTCTTTCCCTGAATCTTCTAAGGAGGCGAAACGCCGAAAAACGGGTGGCTGAGAACGAGGCGCTGGAAGAACTTGCAGATTGCCTTTCCAGCAACGAAACCGTTGAGGATATTTTTGTGCACGGACAGATGAAGGAAGCACTGAACCGTTTCGTGAGAACGCTTCCCTCGGAACAGCGCTACATTTTCGTGCGGCGATATTTCTTCGCACAACCGGTATCCCTCATCGCCCACGATCTGTCGTTCTCGGAGAGCAAAGTCAAAACCGTTCTCTTTCGCATACGCACAAAGTTGAGAAAAGAACTGAAAAAGGAGGGATGGATATGACCGACAGAGAAAAAGCAGAATTTCTTTTTGAGGAAATCGGAGAGTTGGACGAAACAGTCCTGTATGAATGTATGGAGATTTATCCCGCGGCAAGAAAAAGAAAGCGCACTTTCCGGATGTTTGTTCTCGCCGCGGCGGCGTTGACGCTTTCGGTGTCATTGCTGCTCTCCTCTCTGCTTCTCTCCGCCTTTGCCATTCCGAAACTCCTTGGTCAGTTCTCTTCCAAAGGCAGTATGCCCTCACAACCCGATCACGGAGAAAATCTTCAACCCGATGTCGGAAAAATTCCTCCCGTCGCTTTTGACCCAAACGGCCAATTCACGGCGCCCGATCGTTTTTCTGGAATTTCAAAATCCGACGAAGAGCAGTTTCTTTCGGAGGAACAGGTGGGAGAATTGCTCTTTTCAGACCGTCCTTCCGTCATCTGCGGCTCCGAAGCGTGCAAAGGGTATGAGTATGCCTACCTTACGGCGGAAGAATTCAATCTGATTTCAGACTGCATGAAAACGCCCAAAAGAAAAACCGGCGACAGCATGCAAATAGATGTCAAGGTGTGGATTTGCGACGGACGGGGGAAAGTCATGAGTCCGTATCTTGAAAAAACCAAAGGGAACATGGGGTACGGCGCCCTTTTTGACTACGAACAGGAAGTCGTTCCCGACGAAAACCTTCTGGGTATTCTTGAAAACAGGTTTCCCTCCATCCCGTTTTCCTGAGACTTTTCCCAAAAATGAAAACCGAAACGGGACGCGCCCGAAAGACCGCGTCGGCAGTGCATAGCCGCGTCGGCAGAAAACGGTCAAAAATGACCGTATAAGAATGCGAAAGGAGAATTTATATCCGTATGATCCATGCGACGAATATCCATCCTGATTCATTCAGTCGGTTTCTAAAACCCACGGCTCTCATATGCGCACTGCTCCTCTGTCTTTGTTCCTGCGCGAGCGCAGGTTCGGGGCCCTTGGACACTTTGAAGGAAGAGGCCGTCAGTTTCTTTGAGCCGGACAGCAAAGACGCCGATTTTAAAGGAACCGTTTGCGAAAACCGATTCGTATACACAGCCGGGCAGCCTGTTTCCACCTTTTCCTCCGACGCCGACACCGCCTCCTACACCCTGTTCCGGCGACTGGTGAATACCGGTTACAATTTGGAACAACTGTCGGCAACCGCCGGAAACCTTCTGCGCACCGAGGAAATGGTCAACTATTTCTCTTACGACTGTCCTGCGCCCGACGGAAATCTGTTCGGAATTGCCGCTTCTTTGGCGCCTTGTCCCTACAGCGACACCTTCCTTCTGAAACTGACCATGGCCACCGAAAAAACCGAAAGAAGTGAAAAGAACAATCTGGTTTTTCTCATTGATGTTTCGGGTTCCATGGCTTCTAAAGACAAACTGGAACTTTTGAAAAAAGCTTTCGGATTTCTCGTGAACCGGTTAGACGAAGACGACACTGTCTCCATCGTCACCTACGCGGGAAAGGAGGAAGTGGTGTTAGAGGACTGCCCCGGCTCCCATAAGGAAACCATTCTTTCGGCGGTCAACGCCCTTGAAGCGGGCGGCGCCACCAATGGTGAAGCGGGGTTGACAAAGGCCTATCAACTGGCGGACGCAAACTACATTGAAGGCGGCAACAACCGCATTTTCATGGCCTCCGACGGCGATATGAACGTGGGCATCTCCTCGGCGGAGGAACTGAAAGCCTACATTTCGGAGAAACGAAATTCCGGAGTATATCTTTCGGTTCTGGGCTTCGGCCAGGGCAACTACAGAGACAGCGCCATGGAAGCTCTTGCCGACAACGGAAACGGCGTGTATCTCTATATAGACGGAGAAACCGAAGCGGAAAAGGTGTTCGGGGAGGATCTTTTCGCCAATTTGTACACTGTGGCGGAAGACGTGAAACTCCAGATATCCTTCAACCCCCAAACGGTGGAGGCTTACCGTCTCGTGGGCTACGAAAACCGTTTGCTGTCAAATGAGGATTTTGAAAACGACCGAAAGGACGCGGGGGAGGTAGGCGCGGGCAAAACGCTGACCGTGCTCTATGAACTGCGTCTGAACAAGGGCTTTCAAACCGCCCAAAATCCGGACTTCGGCGCGCTGAGAATCCGCTATAAGGATCCGGGCAAAACCGAGAGCAAAGAAGAAACATTCACCCTTGGCAAAGACGTCTATACCGAAACGCCAGACGACGATTTCCTTTTTGCTGCGGCGGTGGCGGAATGTTCGGCGATTCTCAGAAACAGCGCATACAAGGGAAATGCCTCTCTTGAGCATCTTTCGGCGCTTCTTTCCAAAATCGACGCCAAAGGAGACCTCTACAAAGAACAGTTCAAGGAACTCATTGGAATATTGATCGAAAGAAAGGCGATGTCATGACGAAAAAAAGAATTCCGGCGCGCATTGTTCTTCTGCTGCTGTGTATGCCGCTGGCAATGATGATTTTTCCTACGGCGGCACACGCCGACATGGGGCCCAAACCCTCCGTGCGAATCACTTTTGAGGGACTGGGAGAGGAACTTTGCTACGCCACATTGCTTTCAAAAGAAAAAAGCACAG
>CANQNM010000077.1 GCA_947625265.1 uncultured Clostridia bacterium | reverse complement strand
TACGGTTTCCGCTGGCAAAACTTTTGGTCACCGTCACAATCAAATTGGCGAGTTTTACAAGTTCTACGAGAATTTGCGACATGTAGTTGTAAAGTGCCACCAATTGACCGGCTGTCAGCAAACCGTTTTCTACACGCAAAGCGCCCGTATAAAGCAGGGCGATCACGCCAAGGTTTACAATGACCAGCGTAAACGGTCCGGTCAACGCGGAAACGGTACCGGCGCGCACAGAACTTTTAAACGTCCGGTTGTTGCGTTCTTTCAGTCTTTCAAGACGATTTTCTTCCTGTCCAAACGAACGAAAAACTCTAACGCCGGTCAAATTTTCACGGAGTTCCAGAGTTAAATCCTCAGCATCGCTCCTTGCGTTTCCGTACAGTTTGACGCCTAAAAGCATCACCGAAAATATCGCCGCGGCCAAAAGGGGAACAATCGCCACAAAAATCCATCCGGCGCTTCCCGCGCCCCTTCGATCGGTGACGAAAGCCATGATCACCGCCCCAAAAACCACCACCGGCGAGCGCATGAAAAGCCTTAAAACCATATTTACGCCGGTTTGAACCCGTTCCACATCGCCCGTGAGCACGGTGATCAGTTTGTTGGAGCCCAGTTTGTCGCTTTCACACGCCGGGAGATTCAGCACTTTCTCAAAAAGCGCCCGACGGATCTCCGAAGCGAAACCCACCGCCGCTCCGGATGCGAAGTATTGCGCCAAAACCGCCAGGATCAAACCCACAAAGGCAAATACGGCAAGCAAAAAACAGTTTGAAAGAATCACGCGCGGTTGTTCCTTGTCTATTCCCTCGTCAATGATCCGTGCAATCACCAGCGGCACAACGAGTTCTAACTCCGCCTCGATCATTTTAAATACCGGCGCCAAAACACTTTGTACACGGTATCGCTTCAAATACCTTAACAGTTTAATCAAAACACACCTCTGGATCAGATTTCAACTTCTTTGTTCAACGAAAAAGAATAGATGCAGCAACGATCCACCGGTCTGCCCATCATCCGTCGCACTGCCTCCCTATAGTATTCCAACTGTTCGGTATGGCGGTCCCGCAAAATTTTTTCGCACCCCATGATATCTTTTCTTTCTTCCGATGAAAAATGATCGGTTTTATAGTCAAACAACACCAACTTTCCTGCGCTATCCACAAAAAAGCAGTCGATCACTCCCTGAATCAACAGTTTCTCCTCTCCCAATTCTTCCTTTTTTGCCTCTATGGAAGTGAACTCCCGTGCGGGCAATGCGATCATGAACCGTTGTTCCCGAAAAACTTTTTTCGCTTCTTTTAGACTCTTGAACAAACGGCTTTTCAAAAAGTTTTCCACCGCCCTTTTTTCCACCGCCTTTGCCACCGGCCAACTCAAAAAATTTTGATCCACCAGCCTTTTCACTTCTTTTTCAAATCCTTCTTTCTCAAGGGTTTCAAAATTGCAGAACTGCATGAACGCATGCGTGGCGGATCCGCGTACGGCATAGTCACTTTCATCTTCCAGTCCTTTTTTGGCCAAGTAGAATTTCGGACAAACTCCGCGTTTTGGAACGGTTTGAACTTCCTGAATCTCCTGCTGTTCCTCCCCGTCGTCCAACACCGACGGATGAAGCGCGGAAACCGCTTTTTTCGCGGGAAGATCCACTGACGCTCTGTGGGGATAAATAAAATTCAATCGCTTTTCAAAGAGACATTCCAGTTCGCAGTCCTTCTCTTCAGAAGGTTCTGTCGGCGTTTTGACGCAATTCCCGTCCAAAGATTCTCCGAATTCCGCATCCTTTCGCTCCGATTGTTCTTCCTTCGCCGGCGCTTCGATAGCCGGCAGTTCGTCAAAAAATTCCCTGTACAGTCCGGCTCCGTGTCCCAGAGCCATTTTTATCCATTTAATGTAACTGGAGTTTTTTTCAAGGAGATAAAAATCCAGCATCGGATAGTTTTCCATACGCTTCAGATTTGCCAGCGTGTTTTCTGAAACGGCGCAACTGATATAGAGCTGGCTGACGGCCCTTGTCAAAGCAACGTACAGCAGACGAAGTTCTTCGTTCACACTCTCTTCCCTGCTTTTCACCGCGCACGCCGACTGTACCGCCGTCTTATTTTGAAGCCATGGAATCTCCTCATCCTGCAAACCGAAGGAATAGCCCAGTTTTGGATCCAATTCCGCTCTGTTGGCCCCAAAAATGCTCTTGCCTGCCCCGTAAAGCCAGCAAACCTGAAACTCCAAACCCTTGGAAGCATGT
Source organism: uncultured Clostridia bacterium (assembly GCA_947625265.1). Classification (GTDB taxonomy): domain Bacteria; phylum Bacillota; class Clostridia; order Oscillospirales; family CAG-272; genus UBA11512. Next base: position 8,058 of record CANQNM010000077.1, on the reverse strand, counting down.
ATGGTCATGATACGCACCTTTCCCGCGGCGTCGCCCGGCGTTCCGTTTGTTTCGGTCTTCTGGGACTTTGCCATATCCTCCAACCGTAGAACAATTTTCCCGAGATTTCTTTCTCCTCCGGCCGCAATGCCCCGAACAATGTCGTAAAACGCCAAAATGTTGTTTCGGATTCTTTGCGCCTCCTCCGTGTCTTTGTCGGCAGTGAGCAACGGGAGAATCATCAACTCGTCCATCATCCGAAAGATCAGCGTGTCGGCAGGATATTCCTGCGCTTTTTTTCTGTAGGCAGAAATAAAGGACAAGACTCTTTGGCAACGCGCATCTTCCGTTTGCCCGGTATAGTCGTTCAGCGCCGAAAACAAACTCTCCCCTCTTCCCTCTCTCCGGATGGCCGTAAGTTCGTCTAATGTAAACCCAAAAATCGGACTTTTCATCATTCCGGCAAGGCAAATATCCTTTGTGGGATTGTCCACCGCCTCCACAAGGCACCTGAGAAGCAGAATTTCCGGATTGTCAAAAAAGCCGTCTTCATAACTGCATTCGGTGGAAATTCCTTCTTTTTCAAGCGCCTCTCTGACAATGGGAATACTCTTATTGCTGCGTACGAGAATTGCCACGTCTTGCGCGTTTACACCGCTTTGAAGAATCTTTTTCAGACTTTTGGCCGTATATACCGCCTCTGCGCGCTTTTTATCCTCCCACATAGGATCGGATTCGTATACATAGCAAATCGCCGGCAGGGGTCCGGAAACGCTTTTTCCGGGAACAAGGTCGTCCTCCGGCATATAATGAATATCGGTTTCCAACCGCATAAGAGGTCCGATACACGCGTTGACAAAGGACAGCACCGCCACGCTGCTTCTGTAGTTTTCCCTCAGGAATATTTTTCCCGTAGAACTTCCTTTCTCACAGATATCCGCGTACGACTCCCTTAGACCGTTGAAAATATCGGGACACGCGCCGCGAAAGCGATAGATGGATTGTTTCACATCGCCCACAATGAATCGGTTCTTTTTTGAAAGCGCAAGAAAAATCCGGTCCTGCAGTTCGTTGACGTCCTGATATTCGTCGATATACAGTTCATCAATTTCTTCCGAGAGTTTCAGCGCGATTTCACTTTTTTCTCCGTTGCTTGTGTAAAGCAGATTGTAGGTCATACGCGCCACATCCGAAAACTCCATGACGCCCTTTTTTTTCTTCTGTTCAAACAGCATCTCTCCGTACAGGGAAAGCAACTGAAAAAGGCAGTCGGTCAGCCGTGCACTGTCCTTAAAAAATTCCCGGTACCTAGAAAGATCCGTGTCAAGGTAAAGAGTCGCTTCGCTTCTTATGAATTCCTTTGCAAAATCTCTGACGGTCTTCAGAAATTCCACCTCGGGATCGTCGTGAAATTCTTTTGAAAACTGAAGCCTTTTTGTGTCTGCACCGGAAAGAACGGCCAGAAGTGCCAAAGGATCGTTTGAAAGTTCCTCACATTGCTCCCACAGAGCCAATTCTTCTCTTACAACATCAAACGCCTTTCCGTTTTCTATTGCATACAGATCCAGAAACCTTCTGTAGACCCTCACGAAAAAGCCGAATATATTTTTATTTCTGCGCACAATAACCGCGCCATGCAGTCCTTTGGCGAAGGGAAGTTCTGCCTCTGCCTCCATCTCCTCGGCGGCAGCCTTCAAACATGCCGCTCCCTCCACCCGATTCTCTGTCTTTTCGTAGATATCAATAAATGTGTCGATCAGTTTGTTGTCCCGGTAGCCTTTGATCATGTTGCCTACCAATCGCTCAAAATCCTTTCCGTGCCGTCCCTTATACATTCTTGCCATAGCGTCCTTCATTAGACGCTGTTTGACACTGATCATTTCGGTACGGTTCGCAAGACGAATGCGAGGGGGAATGCCCAACGCGTCAAAATGAGCAGTCACCATCTCAAGATAAAAACTGTCGATCGTCCCGATGCGCGCTCCGGGTAAAAGACTTTTTTGTTTTTTCAAATGCGCACGTATTTCAGGGTCGCTCTCCGATTCGCAGGCAGTTTTGAGTTCCTTTGTTAATTTTCTGCGCATATCGGCAGCGGCGGCCCTCGTGAAGGTGACAATCAGCATTCTGTCAACAGAGGCAGGATGCTCCTTTTGCCGCAGTTCCTCAAGGATTCTCATACAAAGCGAAAAAGTCTTTCCTGTTCCAGCGGAGGCGGAAACCATCAGGTCCTTTCCCCGAGTGTACACCGCATCCTTCTGTCCGCGATTTAAAACCATGTCAATCTCCTTCGCCATCGCTCCCATCCTCCGATCCATTGTTCCGACAAACCGGTTTCATGGGACAGTACGTACAAACATCTTTTTTCTTTCCGGAAGGAGTGGCGTCCGCTCTTCCCGTTTTCATTTCTCCGGCGATATTTGAAAGCGTTTCATCCAGCCTGTCCAGCAGTTCTTCAAAGGTTTCGGCTGAAACAACGCTTCCTGTCACACCGTTTTTGCCGTCCTTGCAGGGAATATACTGTCCGTTCAACTCTTTCTCCATGGCACGAAGGATGTCCGGATCATCAATCAGCAATCCGCTTCTCTTGATGCTTGCATCGATTCGACACTTTGTCTGCGTTTCGTCAAGAGTTCGATCAACATTCACAGAATTGCTCTTCGCAATGAAGTACAGCACCCCCGCAGGAAAGATTTTCTCCCCATCCTTCAGTTCCAGAACTCTTAAAAATCTGGGATCCGAACAGTCTTTCAGCGCTTTCAAATACAGAAGCATCTGGAGGTTCAAACCCTTTTCGATTTCTTTCGGATCAAATTCCTTGCTGCCCGTCTTATAGTCCACCACACGCAAATAGGTTTTTCCGTCCTTTTTAAGGATATCCACACGATCTGCCGTCCCACGCAGCGCCACAGGATTTTCCCCTTCGGTGCAAATCTCTGGCAAGCAAAGTGCACCGTCCTTGTCTCCCATGCCGAAAGAAAGTTCGCAGAATGCCGGCTTGAAATCGCTTTGCTCAAACTCATCCCTGAGATTTATGGCGAGAATGTCGGCGCTCTGTCCGATACGTCTGAAGAGTTGCCGAAACAGAACATCCTCTTCCGACGCGCCAAGAATTCGCTCTTTCTCCGAAGAAAGAATTCCGTTCACTTTATTTGTCAACTGTCCGTCGGACATTTCTCCGAATTTTTTGCCGTCTCTGATACAGTCTCCAATCAATTTTTCAAAAACAGCGTGCACCACGGTTCCCACTTCATTGGCGTCCGTATCCTCACTCGCTTTTTCCTGCAGTTTCAGAATATACCGACAGGTATATGCGAACGGACAGCCGACAAAACTCTCCAGTCTGCTTTGGCTCAATCGCAGGATACCGTTCCTGTAGAGTTTTGCGGTGTTTTCTTCGGAAAGCGCATCGACCGTGACAACCAGTGGAGCGCGTTTCACGTTTTCAAGCACTCCCTTATGTACCTTTGTAAAATAGTTCCGCAGTGCTTTTCCCTTTTCATTTCCTTCCTTTTGCAGCGCGGCTTCAAGACAGTTCGCATACCCAAAAAGCAAATCTTCCTCTGCAAAGGAGATTCCCTCGCCCCTATTCCCATTGGAAAACTCCAAAAGGGCGTCAAAAAGATCGGACGGCTTACAGGGGTTCCCCCGCAAATCCTTTTGAAAACAGGAAGCATACAGCGTTTCCGTGGGCAGAGTCAGAACCGAATAGCACAGATACTCCTCATCATAAATCGCCCGCTCTCCGTTTTCCGGAAGATCGACGTGAAGAGCGCGCAGAATTTTTGTTTCATGGGCGGTAAATATACCGGTTTGCCTTGAAAATGCCGGAAAAATTCCCTCGTTTAGTCCCGCTGCGTGCAAAATACGTACCCTGCCAGGGCTGAGATTGAACGTATCGGATACCAAAACCCGGTCCTTCCCCTGAGGAATGCTCCCAAGATCTTTTTTTTCAAAAAGAATTTCCAGCATCAACTGAAGATTTTCGATCCTGCACTCCACGTCACCCATCGTATAAACCAACTCATCAAGAACGTCGCACAGTGATTTGAAAGTTTGCAGATGGAACTGCTGCTCCCGCAAATCCCTCTCCGAACCGGTTCTTTCCGCTTTTTTTGCGAGCGCTTCCTCCAAATCCATTCGCCGCATATACTCAAAGACGGCAAAAGCGAAATCCTCCGTTCTGGAACACCGGAGAAAATCCTCGTACATGAGTTTCAGAGGCGTTATAAGTTTTTTTCTGACGTCATTGATTTCTTTCAGTTTTTTTTCATCCTCCGGCGTTCTCTGCGCAGTGTGACCCGCCGGATTCATTGTAAAATCATTTTCGGAAAACCATCTTTTTCTGCCCTCAATGCGCCAGAGATTCACATAATCTTCCAAAAGGAAACATTCCGCATCCTCCAGACCGCAAAACCCCGTTTTCATATAGTCCAAAAGATCCTCGGTTCTGAAATTTCCCACAAGAAGACGAAGAGCTGCTAGAATCAGTCTCCCCGCGCCCCGATCTGCAAGACAGACCCTGTCCTTCATCGTGTAAGGCACACCGTTTGCTTCAAAGACCTGATCAATTACTCCCTTGTAGACGTCCAGATTGCGTACAACCACTCCGTGATCCATATACCTTCCGCCCGCCTGAACGTCTCGTAAAATGCGTGCAGCGATCGCCTTGCACTCCTCGTATATATTTTCAAAGCGGCGTACACAGATATGACTTCCCTGTTTTTCCTGTCTGGGAAATTCTCCGTACAACCACTTTTCAAGTGCCGCCAGATCTTCGCTCTTTTTGTACGGCCTTTCGAAAGCCGCAAGGCAATCTACCCCGATCCCTTCGCTTTGCGCCGCATCCACAAGTACGTCCCGACAAAAGCGAAGTTTTTGAAACATCGGCCGCTCGTCTTTCGGCAAAAATCCCAGTGTAACCGTGACGTTGGGACTTGTCAAAATCGCCTGCCTGAGGACGTTCAATTCCTGCCCTGTAAACGCCGTAACACAGTCCACAAAAACCTCTTTGTCCGCAAAGAAACGGTGCTCCCGAAGCAGTGCGCACAACCTTGAAAGATCCTCCTCCGGATCGTCGTATTTTTCTTTGAGCAAGCGTTCGTATTCTTTCCATATCTTTGCGACGTCAGAGATCTTTCCGCAAAGCTGCAAATCCTCCGCACAATCCTTCCCGACATCTTCAAAAATTTTCGGCGAAAGTGCCGCCCTCTTGAAAGAGACGACGCTGTCAAGCATCGCCTGTACCGTTCCGCCGTCTCTAAGACCAAGATTTTTATATGTCTGAAGTTCATTCCGGACGCCGCAAAGGGCCCTGTACATAATCAGAATCTGTCCGCCCTTCCCGGCGTAGTTGTAGCAAAGTCCTCCATATTCCCGAAAAACTCTATTGCACAGCCTCTTAAAGGAGAGAATGTCCAAATTCATTTTATACATATCGCCGCATATCTCGGTCACTCTCTGTTCGGCGCTCACCGAAAAACGTTCGGGAACGATCAAAACGACCTTTTTGTTTTCCTTGAGACGCTGTGAAATCAAGTTTGCAAGAAAGTGGCTTTTTCCACCTCCGGGGCAGCCATACACCAAATGCAGCATATCTTTCTCTCCTTAATTAAGTGTCGCACGTCTCTGCCTGCGATACGACCTGTATCCGGTACCCGGTACTCTGTACCCGGTACTTTGTACCCGGTACTTTGTACCTGCACATATAATGTTTTCGCAGTTTCTTGAAATCAAAAACCGCTTCCCGATATCTCAGATATCGGCGTCCTTGGCATAGCGGTGACCGTTCTCAAAAATAAATCTTTTGCGCCCCTCAAGATCGTCTCCCAGAAGGATCTCAAAAATTTCGGCTGTTTTGGCAGCGTCCGCCGGCGAAATGCGGATCAGTCGTCTGGATTTCGGATTCATCGTCGTCTGTGACATCATCTGCGCCGTGTTTTCTCCCAATCCTTTGGAGCGTTGAAGCGTATATTTCTGCGTTCCCAGGTTCTGAAGAATCTCCGCCTTTTCTTTTTCATCATAGGCGAACAGCGTTTCGTCCCGACAGGTGATCTCGTACAGCGGGGTTTCGGCGATATAGACCTTTCCCAGTTCTATAAGCGTCGGGAGAAGTCTGTAGAACACCGTGAGCAGCAGCGTCCGAATCTGGAAACCGTCTTCGTCGGCATCGGTGCAGATGATGATCTTGTTCCATCTCAGCGATCCGAGATCGAAAGGCGCCAACTCCCCTTTGGCTTTGCCGTTCAGTTCCACACCGCAGCCGATGATTTTCAGAAGATTCACCACCACCTCGCTTTTGAAGATTTTATCATAGGTAGATTTCATGCAGTTCAGTGTCTTTCCGCGCACAGCGAAAACCGCCTGATATTCGCTGTCCCGTGCCTGTTTACAGGATCCCAAAGCGGAATCCCCTTCCACAATGTAGACTTCTCGTTTGTCGCTGTCCTTGCTGCGGCAATTCACAAACTTCTCCACACGGTTGGCAACATCCAAAACATTTCCGCTGAGTTTTTTGCGAATGTCAAGTCTGGTGCTCTCCGCGCTTTCCCTGCTTCGTTTGTTGATCAACACCTGATTCGCAATCTTTTCTGCCTCCATAGGGCGCTCGATGAAATAAATTTCCAGCGTCTTTTTGAACCACTCGGTCATGGCATCTGCGATGAAAACATTGTTGATCGCCTTTTTCGTCTGGTTTGCATAGGAAGCCTGCGTCGAAAAACTGCTGACTACCAAAATAAGACAGTCTGCCACATCCGAAAAGGTAATTTTACTCTCGTTTTTCTTATATTTTCCACTGCTTTTCAGATATTTGTCAATGGCATAGACAAAAGCGCTCCTCGTCGCTTTGTCGGGAGAACCGCCGTGCTCCAGCCAACCGGAATTGTGGTAGTATTCAATGGCCTTCTCTCTGTTTGAAACACAAAACGCCATTTCGATCTTCAACTTGTAATCGTCCATATCTGCTCTGTCTCTTCCGGAAGTCTCGGTCTTAAAAAAAACCGGTTCGGTGAGCGACGTTCCCCGCGACAGTTCCGCAACCCTGTCGGTGATCCCGTTTTTGTAGAAAAACTCCTGCTCATCAAACTTTCCTTTCCCGTTTTCATAGCGAAGCACAAAGTGAACGCCGCTGTTGACCACCGCCTGTCTTTTAAGCATGTCCTCAAAATACTCAAGAGGAATATCTACATCGGTGAAAACCTCAAGATCCGGCAACCACCGAATGATCGTTCCATGTTTCTTGTCCTTGGGACCCAAAGGAATTTCCTTCAGTTTTCCGGAAGGTTTGCCCTTTTTAAAATGCATCTCGGAAAGTATCCCTCCGCTGTAAGAGCGGACTTCCATATACTCCGAAGCGCATTGCGTGGCGCAGGCCCCAAGACCGTTCAGCCCTAAAGCAAAAGCGTAGTTTCCGCTCTCGCTGTTATTTTCATATTTACCGCCGGCGTAAAGTTCACAGAAAATCAAATCCCAGTTGTACCGCTTCTCCTTTTCGTTGTAACCCATGGGCACGCCTCTGCCGCTGTCCTCCACCTGTATGGAGCGGTCGGCAAAACGGGTGACGACAATAACGTCCCCATAGCCCTCCTTCGCCTCGTCCACAGAGTTGGAAACGATCTCAAAAACCGCGTGTTCGCAGCCTTCCAGCCCGTCGGAACCGAAAATGACAGCCGGTCTTTTGCGCACTCTGTCCGCACCCTTCAACTGCGTAATGCTCTGGTTTCCGTATTCCTCTTTCTTTCCCGTCTGAACCTTTTCCGCCATTTCCAAGTCCTCTTTCTCTCTTCTCCATCTTTCCGAAACCGGGCGTTTTTTACGCACATCCACTCTTCATATGCGTCCCATTACGCGACTGCACGTCGCCGTATTGTTTCTGCCGTTCCTATAGTCCGGATCCCGTATTTTTCATTTTTTATACTGCGTGTATTATACCGTTTTTTGCTCTTCTTGTCAAGGGAGCACCATCCCTTCCCACAGCATGTTTTCATCTTCGGTTTTTTTCGATTTTGTAGTTTTGTCAATGATGTGAGACCAAAAAAGGTGAAAAAATAATTGAGCAGATAGGACATTCAATCGCCCTGC
>CANQNM010000076.1 GCA_947625265.1 uncultured Clostridia bacterium | reverse complement strand
CAAAATCTTGTAGAGTTCGGCGTTGCCGAATGAATTGGCCTCAGTCTCCTTCACCAGATCGGCGACAGAGGTGTGCAGCGTCATGCCCCAAACAGTGGTAAGGCTGTTCAGATTGGGCATTTCCACGCCAGGCTCCCCGAAAACGAAAAGATTGCACAGGGGCGGATCCTCAGACAGCCCCATGTAACTGCCGTCAAGCATTCTCGAAAGCCAGCCTACCTCGTTTCCCTGTGCGCCCCCGTCCGCGCCCACAAGGTCGGCCTTCGGATTGAGAACGATGACGGCTCTCGGTTTGTCTTCCATCAGTTTTTCAACCGTGAGGGTTTTCAAATCCACCGTCTCGATGTTGTTGTAGCCGCAGGACTCCAATACGGTGGTAAACATTTCCCCCGGCGCACTTTCGCCGTGCCCAGTGGTCAGATACACCGTCTGCTTCTCCCTGCACAGGGAAAGAACCGTCGCCGTGATCTTGTGCTCCCCATAAAATCCTATGGGCGCGGCGGTTGCTGAACTGTTCCCGGAATCGTAGGCAAAGAACGCCGAATACGCAACCACTTTAAAAATACCGTTGTTGTTGTCAAAAATCACAGACGTGGGATTCATGCTCAGATTCTGATCGGTATACATCTTCACCTTCGCCGGTTCGGTATACATGTCCACATATTCCAGTTCAATGAGTTCGGGAAATTTCGCCGCGTAGTCCAGCGCCAACTCGTGAATCTGCTTCAGATACGGATCGCCGCTGTTGACATAGGTGAGATCCTCGATTTTGTCGCGTTTCTGCAGGAACACCATCTTCACTTTTTTATCGTATTCCACGTTTTGAAGCAGTTTGGCGCTGGTATCCGAAACCGAATACAACTGTTCCTCCGTCATGTCCACATACCAGTGGAAATTGGAGGCTAAAAGAGCGAACACCGCGTTGAACACCACCACCAGCGAAAGAATCGCCGCCGTGAACGCCACCGACGCCGCGCCGTATTTGAATTTTTTATCTTTTAAGATACGATCTATTTTCACTTAGAACGCCCCTTTCCGTGTCATCTCTTCTTCTCAGTGCCATCTCTTCTTCTCGAAAACCCTGACGGTGAGAAGCAGGAAGGACCCGGCGATGGAAATATAGTAGATGATGGCTGTAAAGTCGAATCTGCCGCCGGTGAGCATCCCGTACCGGCTGTTGATGGCGAACCAGGAGAGCACCACCCGCAGCCACGCGAAGGGAATCGCGTCATTAAACATGTCCACAAAAAGCAGAACCGCCAACACCGCCATGGTAATCAGCGCCGCCACCAACTGACTTTCGGTCAGCGAGGAGATGAAAATACCGATGGCAATGCACGCCATACCGATGAGAACCATGCTGATAAACAGTCCGGCGACAATGCCCTTCTGTACCGTGTAGCCGTTGAGGACAAGGAACAGGAAATTGATCATCGACAGCGCCACCGCCAACATATACATACACAGCGCCGCAAGGAATTTGGAGAACACCACCCCTATAAGCGACACAGGCGCGGTGAGCAGCAACTGATCGGTCTTCCCCCGAAGTTCATCCGAAAAAACTTTCATTGTCAGGATGGGAATCAGCAGAACATACGCGGCCACCATCAGGGTGAATGCGTTGGAAATGCTGGCGCTGTCCGCCATGTACGTGGACAGGGCAAACACCACGCCGCTGACCGCTGTGAAGACCGCCAAAAACACATATCCGATGGGCGTGGTGAAATACGCCTTCCATTCTCTTTTAAAAATCGCCGACACGGATCATCTTCCCCCCATCTCTTTTTCTCTCGTCTTGTCTTTTCTCTTCTTTTTCGAGAACCGTTCTTCTTCCTCGTCCACCGCGCTGATAAAAACGTCCTCCAGATTCAGCCCCTTGGCCTCCATGCCAATGATCGGAAAATGCTCCGCGGCCATCAGGTTGAACAACGGTTTTCTCAAGTCGATTCCCGCTGAACTCTCCACAATATAGGTGATGCTGTCGGCGTCCTGTCTGCCGACAACCTCCGCGCGCACCACGCCGTTCAACCCCTTCAACGCCGAGAGTACGGCTTTTTCCGATCCGCAGATCTTCACTGTCAGACGGGAATTGTCGGTTACCGCCTTAGAGATTTCCTCGGTCTTCTCGTTTGCCACGATCACACCTTTGTTGATGATGATGATTCTGTCGCACACCGCCTGTACCTCCGGCAAAATATGCGTGGAAAGAATCACCGTATGCCTTCCGCCAAGCGACTTTATAAGATTTCTGACTTCCACGATCTGTTTCGGATCCAGACCCACGGTCGGCTCGTCAAAAATCAACACCGGCGGATTGCCGATAAGCGCCTGTGCAATGCCAACCCGCTGCTTATAGCCTTTGGAGAGGTTTCGAATCAGTCTGTCACGTACATGCGCGATGGCCGTCACCCGACAGATCTCCTCCAGGTGTTCCTTTCTCTTCAGCGTGACGTCCTTCAGTTCATATATGAAATTCAGATACTCGTTGACCGTCATCTCGGGATAAAGCGGCGGCAATTCCGGAAGAAATCCGATCTGCTTCTTTGCCTCAATGGGGTTTTCCAGAATATCCACACCGTTGATTTCCGCCTTTCCGGAAGTGCAGGAAAGATATCCGCAGAGAATGTTCATCACCGTGGACTTTCCGGCGCCGTTGGGGCCAAGAAATCCCACGATCTCCCCTTCGCCGATCTGAAAACTGATGTCGTTCACCGCTCTGATTTTTCCGTAGTATTTCACAAGATGCTCTATATTGATCATCGCTCAAATCATTCCTTTCAAAATGTTCATCCGATTCCGGACAACCGCCCAAGTCATTGTATCACCATTTCATGAACAAATCAAGCGTTTACACAGCCCTTTTGGCTTTTTTTCGCATTTTCGCAGGATTTTTATTTTTGAAACAACAAAAAAATTCCCGCGCCCCGCGGGAAAGGCAAAGAAGTGAAAAGGAGGAAACACAAAAAAAACGAAAAAAATGTCCCCGGGCATCCGATCCCGCGCCCTGCTCTAATCGGGAACTTTCCGGTACCGGCCGCTCCGCCCGCCCCAAAGGGCGGACGGTTTCTCCGCCTTTGCGTTTTGCCGGCACAACCCCCGTCCCGTTTCGGTCGGCGCATGACCTGAGTTCACCGCCGAGTTCACCGCCGAGTTCATCGCCGAGTTCACCGCCTCCGCAGTTTTCTGAAAGGGGGCTTCCCCACCGTCAATTCCCCAACGCGCCCTCCTTTGAAGGGTTCGCAGGCACTTCTCCCGCAAAACCGTCCAAAGGTTTGATCAATTTTCTGTAGGCGCGGACAAACAGGACAACGCTGATGCACAGCGCCACAAATTCGGCAATGGGGAACGCCCAGAACACCGCAACCAGCCCAAAAAAGCGCGCAAACACATAGGTCAGCGGCAGAATTACAACGATCTGCCGGACAAGCGAAATCAAAAGGCTGGGCATGCCCATTCCCAACGCCTGCAGGCAGGAAATGGTGATGACGCAAACACCCGCAAAGAGGAAACATACGCTGATAACGCGCATGGCGGGTACGCCGTATTTCAAAATCACTTCCCGCTCGCTGATACTCTCCTGTTCCTGCAATTCCGGATCCTCAACAGTTTCCTCCCCGGGCGCCTGCGCCTGCTCCGTTTCGGTGGATTGATAGAACGCCTTGAGCAACGGGCCGGACATGGTTTGAAAAACCGCGAACCCGATGAGCATATACACAATCGCCGCCGTCACAGCGAGACGTACGGTTTTCATAATTCTCCTTTTCGAGCGCTTTCCGTAGTTGTAGGCGACAATGGGGATCATCCCATTGTTCATTCCGAAGATCGGCATGAACACGAAGGACTGCAGTTTGAAATACACTCCGTATATGGACACCCCTGCAAGTCTTTGCGCGGCAAGCGCCGCAGCATTCGCCGCAGACAGCCCGTGCTCCTTCATGTAGGTGACCTGTTCGCCCATGGTGAGGATTTTGTTGAGTGCCACGGTAAGGAATGACCCCACCGCCGCCATGAAGATGGAGGGAAGACCGACGCTGTAAATTTTTCCGATGATCTTTCTGTCCGGTCTGAATCCTTTAAAGGAAAGTCCAATTTCCCTGTTGTACTTCAGGTTGAGAAACAGTCCCAACGCTGCGGCACAGAATTGACCGATTACCGTGGCGATGGCCGCACCCCTTGTGCCCATGCCCAGCCCAAAGGGCATGGGTATGCCGAAGAGACTGTCGCCGGGATTGAGAATAAAAATGGGATCCAGTACAATGTTGAGAATCGCCCCCAGCCCCTGGGTGTACATGGACAGTTTGGCTTTCCCAGTGGATTGCAGCAACCGCTCGAAGATCACCTGAAAGAACAGTCCGGTGGAAAACACCGTCACCACTTGCAGGTACTCTACGCCGTAACTGTAGGTGGCCGTTCCCGGCTGGGCGTCGGTGAGATACCTGAAATACGCGCCGGTGAAAAGAACGCCCAAAATCATGAAGACAATATTGGTCAGAGTTATGACGAACAGTCCGTTTGTGGCAGAACCGTTCACCCGATCCTGTCGGCGCTCTCCCAACGCCTTGGAGAGATAACTGTTCATGCCCACGCCCGTGCCGGTAGCAAAGGCAATCATCAGGTTCTGTACCGGGAATGCAAGCGACAGGGCGGTCACCCCGTATCCGTCGTAACCTGCGACCACCAAACTGTCAAAAATGTTGTACAGGGCCTGTACCAGCATGGAAATCACCATGGGCAGCGCCATGGTCAAAAGCAGTCTTCCTTCGGGCATAGTGCCCATGATATTCTCTTTGTTTTCCTTTTTCGCCGTCTTATCCATTTCTATCCTCGTCTATATTCGCAAACATGCCAATATGTGATTGTATCATAAAAATGTGTATTTTTTGCGGCAATGCTGTATATTTGAAATGAACTGTGCGCGCCTTTGATAGTTTTCCGGTTTTCCTGTCCGGCGTTTTCCCAGATTTTGATCTCTCAGGCGAAAGGGAGGGACAATCAAAAAAACGCCCCTAAACTGCCGGCCAAACATTCTCAGACGGCCAAAGGGAGAGTGAATATGGATTCCGGAGGAACGGATGATATGTTCAGTCACAGGGGACCCGCCAACGTACACTGCCGATCTGTCCGCTTTTATCCCTGTCAGGCAATTCTCCGATTCTAAGGAATTCCGGTACAAGTTCCGGTTTTGAACTTTCAACAACCCGATTTTCAACAGTTTTCAATAGAATTCTCAATGTCCCGATTCCCTTTTCGATACAAAAAGGGAGACGTTTTCTTGTGAAACGTCTCCCTTTCGGATGAACTATTCCTACCCGTTTGCAGGCAGCTGAGCAGTGAATCAACTTTCCCGTTCGTCTGCATGCAGCCGAGCAGCGAAGCGACAGGCATGAAGACGGCGACGCCGTTTTTGAACGGCGTCGTCTGTCACAGGCTTTTGAGCGTTATTCCGCCGCCTCGGCGTTCTCTGCTGCGCATTCCGCTTCTGCAGGCTCTTCCCCCTCGGCGGATTCGTCGCACTCTTCCGCACATTCGTCGGCGTCTTCTCCCTCTTCGGGATCGGCTTCCACGTCAATGTCCAACTTCTTGCAGCAAGGGGGCGTAGGGATCAGTCCCGATTCCATGCCCAAACCGGCGATCAGTCCGGCAAAAGAGAGCACGAACACGATTGCAGGCGCGGTTTTCTTTTTCGTGCACAGGGAGAGAATAAATCCGGTGAGCACTCCCAGCGCAGAAACAGAGGTGAGAAGATCCTTGAGTTCCACTTTGAAATTTTTGATCTTGAACATACATGTACCTTCCTTTCAAATGTTTATATATTTTTTTATTTTTGACCCACTTTTATTCTATGCGTTCGCCTTGAGATATGCGTTGATAAATCCGTCAATATTTCCGTCCATGACCGAAGCCACGTCCACTTCTTCATATCCCGTGCGGACATCCTTCACAAGCGTATAAGGCATAAACACATAGGAACGGATCTGGGATCCCCATTCAATTTTTGCCTTCACGCCCTGAATATCCTCTATACGCTCCAAATGTTCCCGCAGTTTGATTTCCATCAACTTGCTTTTCAGCATTTTCAGCGCCGTTTCTTTGTTCTGAAGCTGGCTTCTCTCTGTCTGACATCCCACGACAATACCCGTCGGAATGTGCGTGATCCGCACCGCCGACTCGGTCTTGTTGATGTGCTGACCGCCCGCTCCGGAGGATTTATGGGTGGTGATCTCCAGATCTTCGTCGGAAATTTCAATGGCGCCATCGTCCGTAAATTCCGGCATCACTTCCACCGAAGCATAGGACGTCTGACGTCTGCCCGATGCGTCGAAGGGAGATACCCGCACCAGCCGATGCACGCCGTTTTCACTCTTGAGAAACCCGTAGGCGTTCAATCCTTCCACCATAATCGTAGCGGATTTGATGCCCGCTGTGTCTCCGTCCAGCCAATCCAAAAGTTTTACCGAAAATCCGCTTTTTTCCGCCCAGCGCACGTACATTCTGTAGAGCATCATCGCCCAATCCTGCGCTTCCGTGCCGCCCGCGCCGGGATGAAAAGAGAGAATCGCGTTATTGGCGTCATACTCTCCCGAGAGCAAAACTTCTATGCGCATCTTTTCTTCCTGCGCTTCAATGTCCCGCACCGCCTGAAGAATTTCCTCAAGGAAGGACTCGTCTTCCTCCTCCGCCGCCAATTCCGCCAGTTCCAGCGTCTCTCTGTGCTTTCCTCTCAGCGCGTCGTACTCGCCGATCTTCTCCTTGAGTTGCTTGACTTCCTTTAGAATCTTTCCCGAATTCTGTTGATCGTTCCAAAAATCCGGCATCATGATCTGTTCGTCCAGTTCCTCGGCCTTTCGGCGCAGACTTTCGATCTTCAGCGCCTCGCCCAGTTCCTTCAGATCCGGTTCCAAATCCCTGAGGGTTCTTTTCGCCTCGTCCAGTTGTATAATCAAAAGGGTGACCTCCACGTTCTCTGCATCGGTATTATACCACATTTTTTCCCGGTTGTAAACAGATATTTTAAATATTTACATCCCCAGCGAAAAAACGTCGGTTTCTTCGAAAAATTCGCCATAGATATCAAGAGATATTTCCTTTGAAACGGCCACCAGTTTTTTTGCCGCCGGCAGTTCAGTACGGTCATGGCCAGCCGCGAGCACGCACAGCCCCCTCTCGGCGCACTCCAGCATCCGGTGATATTTGATCTCTCCCGTCAGGAAAGCGTCCGCGCCCGCCTCCAGCGCTTCCTTGTAAAATTCTCCTCCGGCCCCTCCCAGCACCGCCAGCCTTTTCACCTTTTTTTTCGGGCAGGTAAGCCGCAGCGCAGGGCAGTCCAACCGCTCCCTGACCATCTCTCCCAATTCCCGTCCGGTCATCTCCCTTTCAAGATTTCCAATCCTGCCCATGGGCAGACCCTCTGCCAAAAAGTGCTCTGTGCCGCAAAGGCCGAGAAGTTCGGCAAGGGTGTCGTTCACTCCTCCCGGAGCACAGTCCATGCGTGTGTGAAAAGAGAGCACCGAAACTCCTTTTTCGTAGAGAAGCGCGCATCTTGAGGAGAGGGGATCGTCCTCGCGAAGCGAGGAAAGGGGATGGAAAATCAGAGGATGATGGGAAAGGATCACATCAAAACTGTGAGTCAGAGCGTATTTGACAGCGCCGTTGCCGCAATCCAGGCAGCACAGCACTCTTTTGACTTCTCTCTCCCCACAGGGGAAAACCATCTTCCCGTCTCTGTCCCATTCGCAGGAAAGGGAGGGAGGAAACCGCTCTTCCAGCGCTTTATAGTATTCATTGACCGTCACAGCATTCCCGCCTTTCAAGTTTCTCCAATTTCGCCCTCGCTTCCGAAAGCAGCAGCAGGGTTTGCGAATCGAGTATCCCGCTCGCCTGCTGTCCGCGCAGAATCTTTTCGCAGCGCCCGACAGTTTCCTTTAAAATGTTGCGCAGCGCCGCGTCTTCCCTTTTTAAATTCAGCGGACCCACGGCTTTTTCCAGGGCCGAAAGGCCATACGCCTTACCGGTGTATCGGCAAAGGATCAATTGGTAGATTCTTTGCCGTTCGCATACCAGATCTTCCCTGAGAAACTCAAAGCCCTCTGCGCACAGGTATTCCCTCAGGAATTCCTGTTTTGTCATGGGCTGAAGGATCAGGTGAATATCCCCTTTGCGCACAAAGGCCGCCTTATCCAGAATGGAGACGATCATCTCGCCCCCCATGCCCGCGATCACAATGTCGGTAGGTTCAAAGTTCTCCGCGCCCTCAAGCCCCGGAGCGAGCAGCGTCCGAATTTTTCCACACATGTCCGCATTCGCAATGTTCTCCTCCGCCCGCGCCAGCGGTCCCCGTGCGATATCGGAGGCAAGCGCGAAAGAAATTTTATTTTTGCAGGACAGATACACCGGAAGATACCCATGATCGGTGCCCACATCGGCAAGGCGGGCGCCCTCCCGCACCATCTTTGCCGCGGCAAGCAGCCTCGGGGAAAGCACGGGGTCGTTCAAAAAGAAAAAACAGGCGAAAAAGGGCGCCGACGCGTCCTTTTATCGCCTGTCTCCTCATTTCTTCTTTTGCAGAAACACATTGATCTTTTCGATCAGTTTGTCCGCGTCCGTGCCGTGCACGGCGCACGCCATCTCCACCGATTCTCCTCTCGCCGAGGGGCAGCCTAAACAGTGCATGCCGATCTCCAAAAAGAATTTTCCGCACTCCGGCTCAAAATCAAGAATGTCGCCGATCAGCGTTTCTTTCGTAACCGTCATCGTTTCTCTTTCCTTTCTTATCCGTTTTGCCGCGCCGCCATCTTCCCACATCGCCGTCTTTTCCCAGCGTTCGCGCCCTTTTCGTTCCGCGTTTTCCAAGTTCCCGCGTTTTCTGGGGAATTTTCATCCCCGGCCCATTCTTTGTCTTCGCAGAACCGTCCCGAACGTTTGCCGATACCGGCGATTGGGGGCGTTCTTTGTTTCTTTCCGCGTTACGGTTTTCATACCCGTCCACGATCTTATTATAACCGAAAAAAAGGAATTGTCAATGATCTTACAAAAAAATCTTATCCCCGCGCAAACACCAAAAAGCACTTTGAAATTTTTTGAATACTTCCTTGGTTTTCAAACTTTTTTTAAATCCAAAGGGCGCGGAAGGAACGTTCCAAAGAACTTTGCCGCCAATCAAAAGAGAGCGGACATTCTATTTCGGCGCGTCTTCGACTTTTACGTTCTCCCCGCGTCCTCAGGCGAAAGCGCGCCGCGTCTTTCTTCTATTGCCGCGAGACTGCCGTCAGCCTCGGGCCGCGGCGGTTCATTCGGAGAACATCGGAGTGGACAGGTACCGCTCTCCGGTGTCGGGCAAAAGTGCCACAATGATCTTCCCTCGGTTTTCGGGACGTTTTGCCAATTCCGTCGCCGCCCATACCGCAGCGCCCGAAGAAATACCCACCAGTAGTCCTTCCCTGCGCGCAAGAGTTCTGCCGGTATTGAACGCGTCCTCGTTTCCCACGGGAATGATTTCGTCGTATATGGCGGTGTTCAATGTGTCGGGCACAAAACCCGCGCCGATTCCCTGAAGTTTATGCGCGCCCGCAGCGCCGCCGGAGAGCACGGGGGAACCGGCAGGCTCTACCGCGACAACCTTCACCCTCGGATTTTGAGACTTGAGGTATTCCCCCACGCCGGTGATCGTGCCGCCCGTGCCAACGCCCGCCACAAATATATCCACCTTCCCGTCGGTATCCCTCCAAATCTCCGGCCCGGTAGTCGCGCGGTGTATCGCGGGGTTGGCGGGGTTCGTGAACTGACCCGGAATGAAACTGTTGGGCGTTTGTGCCGCCAGTTCCTGGGCCTTTTCAATCGCGCCCTTCATTCCCTTTGCACCTTCAGTGAGCACAAGTTCCGCGCCGTACGCTTTTAGGAGGTTGCGGCGTTCCACACTCATGGTTTCAGGCATGGTGAGAACGATTCTGTATCCCCGCGCTGCCGCCACCGCGGCAAGCCCTATACCGGTGTTGCCGCTGGTCGGTTCGATGATCACTGAATCGGATTTCAAAAGTCCTTTTCTCTCCGCATCGTCAATCATCGCCTTGGCGATTCTGTCCTTCACGCTTCCCGCCGGATTGAAATACTCCAATTTGCCGTAGATCGTCGCGCCCAGGGCCTGTTCCCTAACGTAGTTGCTCAGTTTTAAAAGCGGCGTCGCGCCGATGAGATCTGTGATTCTTTCATAGACTTTCATGGGATCCTCTCCTTATAATATATAATATTTGTTGGCCTTTTTGGCCTTTCCAACTTCCGTAACCCCTCAGATTTTCTTATCCCTATACGAAACAGCTC
>CANQNM010000075.1 GCA_947625265.1 uncultured Clostridia bacterium | reverse complement strand
GGAGGTGCAGCATGCTGTTGGTAGAGCATCCCAGCGCCATGTCAGCAGTCAGGGCGTTTCTGAACGCCGCTTTTGTAAGAATGTCGCGGGGGTGGATGTTCTTTTTCACTAGAGTCATAATCTGCATTCCGGCGTGCTTTGCCAATTCTATACGGGATGAATAGACGGCGGGAATCGTGCCGTTGCCCTTGAGCGCCATGCCCAGAACTTCAGTGAGGCAATTCATGGAATTCGCCGTATACATGCCCGAGCAGGAGCCACAGGTGGGACAGGTGTTTTCTTCGCAGACGCGCAGTTGTTCGTCGTCGATTTTTCCGGAGGCGTAGGCGCCCACCGCTTCGAACATGCTTGAAAGGCTGGTTTTTTTGTCGTTTACGCGCCCGGCAAGCATCGGTCCGCCGCTGACGAAAATCGTGGGGAGGTTTAGTCGCGCCGCAGCCATGAGCAGACCCGGAACATTTTTGTCGCAATTTGGAACCATGACCAGCCCGTCAAATCCGTGGGCGAGAACCATGGCCTCTGTGGAATCCGCAATCAACTCGCGGGAGACAAGCGAATACTTCATGCCGGTATGCCCCATGGCAATTCCGTCGCACA
Organism: uncultured Clostridia bacterium; assembly: GCA_947625265.1. Lineage (GTDB taxonomy): Bacteria > Bacillota > Clostridia > Oscillospirales > CAG-272 > UBA11512. Next base: position 9,857 of record CANQNM010000075.1, on the reverse strand, counting down.
CAGCAATGGCGGGGAAAACAATGGGTGTGCCGCCCGCCATAGCGACACCGAGTTTCACGGCGTCCACGATTTTGTCCAAATTCATGTGACCGGGTACGATTTCATTGTGGGAATTTACAATACCGATGAGCGGCCGCGACAGTTCCTCCTTTGTAAGTCCCAGTGCATGGTACAGACTCCGGTGGGGTGCATTTCCGAATCCTTCAATAAGGGTGTCCTTGATCATTTTTTGTTCACTCCTTTGCATGAAGTCAAATATGTCTTCCGAATACAACGTTTATAAATTTCATGCGAAGCATAAAAAATTTCTACTCTTCCTTTGTCCGATTTTACAATGTTTTCGTTGAAAGAAATTTCGCTGGTTCTTTTTGGCCATCGTTTTTTCAGGTAAGGATTTTCAAGTTGGTTTTTTCGGTGATGTATGCCTTTACCTGTTCCCAGTCTTCTTCTAGGCAGTGCTTGGGAAGAATAAAAGCCTGTGTTGCGCCAAAATACAGATAAAGAACGTCCTTCTGGGCATATACTTTCTCTATTTCGCTATATTTTACACGGAACTCTCCCCGTTCGCTTTTTTCCGCCAACACCGAATCCTGAAATTCCAGTTCCGAATCGGCAGTATAGGGCAGTTTTCCTTCCTGTTTCATTTTCATCAAATTTTTCCGAATGATTTTGTCAAAGAGTTTTGGCATGAGAATGATCCAGAGAACGGATATGGCAAGCAGAACAACAACTTTGATTATAGCAAAGGCTGCATCTTCCTTTTGGATGATGGACAGTATGACGATTATCAGGCTCATAAACGGAATTGTCATTCGAAGGATATTTATGGAGCGCTTTTCGGTTTTTGAGTGTTTTATGTGGAAAATATTGAAGAGGATATAGTCCTCATCGTCTAAATGGATTCTGTATTTCATTTTCTGGTTCTTTCTTGAAATCAAAAAGGTGTTTTTTCAAAATCAACTATTCAAAAATCGTATGTTCTCTCAGTTGTTGATCAGTTTGTCTTCGTCACTCCAACTGTAGAGTTTTCTGATCTCCCTGCCCACAGTTTCGCTGGGATGCTCGGCAGCACGTTTGCGCATGGCGTTGAAATGCACCTGGCCCCCGGCATCCGACATATCCAAAAGAAATTCCTTTGCAAAGGTGCCGTCCTGAATGTCGGAAAGGATTTTTTTCATGGTCTTTTTTGTTTCCTCTGTGATGATTTTGGGACCGGTCACATAGTCTCCGTATTCGGCGGTGTTGGAAATGGAATAGCGCATACCTTCAAAGCCGCTTTGATAGATCAGATCCACAATGAGTTTCATCTCGTGAATGCATTCAAAATATGCATTTCTCGCGTCATACCCCGCTTCCACCAGCGTTTCAAAACCCGCCTGCATCAGAGCACACACACCGCCGCAAAGCACAGCCTGCTCTCCAAACAGATCTGTTTCGGTTTCGGTGCGGAAAGTGGTTTCCAAAACGCCCGCTCTTGCGCCGCCGATGCCCAGTGCGTAGGCCAGCGCGATGTCAAGCGCATCGCCGGTGGCGTCCTGCTCCACTGCCACAAGGCATGGAACCCCTTTCCCCGCCAGGTATTCGCTGCGTACGGTGTGTCCCGGTCCTTTGGGGGCGATCATAATGACATTTACATTCTTCGGCGGTTTGATGCATCCGAAATGAATGTTGAAGCCATGGGCAAACGCCAGGGTTTTTCCTTCTGTAAGGTGCGGTTCGATGCTTTCACGGTAGAGTTTCGCCTGTTTTTCGTCATTGATCAGGATCATGATGATGTCTGCGTTTTTTGCGGCTTCCGCGCTTGTCATCACAGTTAGACCTGCCTTTTCCGCCTTTTCCCAACTTTTGGAGCCTTCATATAGCCCCACAATCACGTGTACTCCCGAGTCTTTCAGGTTGAGAGCGTGTGCGTGTCCCTGCGAACCGTAGCCAATGATTGCTACAGTTTTTCCTTCCAATTTTGAAAGATTGCAATCCTGCTGGTAATAAATATTTTGCATAGCCGTTTTCTCCTCTGCATTTTGTATCTGTTTTTGTTCTATTCTAATATCTGCTATATCTGCGTTATATGCGCCCAAGAATTTTTACGGTAAAAATACACCGTAAATTGCTGTGCGGCTGTTTGTCATTCTCTTTGAGTGATTCTACGCGCTTCGTGTCCATGTTCTGTTTTAAATTTTCTGCACTCAAACTCCGGCAAGAACCAACGCGGAGGGCCGTTCAGAAGTTTGACTCAGGGGTGGGCGAAACTTGGGTTTGATCGCAGCGGATTGGCGTTTCATTTTTTAATACGCCGTTTCCTCGTTCAAGGGCTACGACGCCCGTGCGGCACATCTCCACAATGCCTAAGGGCTTCATCACCTCAATGAAGGCCTGAATTTTTGAGGGTTCACCGGTGACCTCGATACACATGGAATCGGTGGTGTAGTCGATGATCTTGCGCGGTAGATCTGTACCGCCGCCATGACCTCGCTGCGTTTTTCAGCCGTGTTTCGCACTTTTATCAGCATCAGTTCCCGTTCCACGGTATTTTTGTCCTCCAGATGCTGTACCTGCTTGACATTGTGCAGTTTTTTCAGTTGGTTGATCAACTGTTCACGGGTATAGAGATCTCCGTTCAGTGTGACGGTGATTCTTGAATATTTTGGGTCGTCTGTTTCACCCACTGTCAGGGAATCTATATTGAATCCTCTGCGCATGAACAGCCCTGACACCCGTGCCAACACGCCGTATTTGTTTTCCACGTACACTGCGATAACGTTGCGCATGAATGGGACTCCTTTCTTTTTGCCCTGTGTTTCGGGCATTTGACACTTACCGTCGGCCAAAAACCGGAGTTTTTTCTGCTTTTGAATTATTTCAATCCAAATTCTTTTTTTCCCTGACGGTGATCATGTCGTCTATCGATCCGCCGGGCGGGAGCATGGGAAGAACAAATTCATCCATGTCGATGACAGCATCGATAAGAAATGGACCGTCGGAATTCATCGCTTTCTCAAAGGCCCAATGAAACTGCTCCGCATTTTCGGCTCTTGCTGCTTCCGCACCGAATGCCTCGGCAAGTTTTACAAAATCAGTCTTGCGGTTTAGCACGGTTCCGGAATATCGTTTTCCGTAGAAGAGCGTCTGCCACTGTCTGACCATTCCAAGTGTGCCGTTGTTCATGATGACAACTGCAACCGGTATGTTATAAGTCACAGCGGTGGCGAGTTCGTTCAGATTCATACCAAAACTGCCGTCTCCGGTGATTAGAATCGCCCGGCTGCTGGTGGCGATCTGTGCTCCGATGGCGGCGCCCAGCCCGTATCCCATGGTGCCTAACCCTCCGCTGGAGATGAAACGCCGCGGGTGCCGGAAATCTGCGTACTGTGCCGTCCACATTTGATGTTGGCCAACGTCGGTTGCGATAATGGCGTCTGGCGTTTTCAGTTTGTTCACAACGTCGAATATTTTTTCAGGGGTCATTTTGCCGGCGGATCTTCGACGTGTTTCGGCTAGAATATCGCATTCCTTTTTCCTGAAAGAATCTACTGTATTTTTCCATTCCGGATGTTTTTGCGGTGCGCACCTCTTTGAAATTTTTGAAAATATCGAGACGACATCCCCGATCAGACCGACGTCTACACCTACATTTTTGTTGATTTCTGCAAGATCCGCATCCAATTGAACAATCTTGGCGTTTTTGGAGTATTTGGTGATGTCGCCTGTCGCTCTGTCGCTGAACCGCACGCCGATGGCAACAATCAGGTCAGCCTCTTTGTTGGCCATGGAAGAGGCGTACCGTCCGTGCATTCCCTGCATACCTAAAAATCGGTTGTAGGAACTGGGAAGCGTTGACAGACCCATGAGCGTACAGCCGATATATCCGTCGATCTTTTCTGCAAACGTCATGACCGCTTTTCCCATATTGTTGGCGGCGGCGCCTCCCCCTATATAAATATAAGGTTTTTGGGCGCTGTCAATCAGTTTTATCGCCCGTTCAATCTCCCCTTCGCAGGGAACGTCCTTGGGGAAAGGTTCTATTTCGCTTTCTTTGACGAATGTCCATTTTGCCGTTTGAACATCTTTGGGGATATCTACAAGAACGGGTCCGGGTCTTCCGGATTTTGCAATTTGAAAAGCCTCGCGGATGGTGTTTGCCAATTCGTCGATCGAGGTGACGAAGTAATTGTGCTTGGTGATGGGCATGGTGATGCCGGTGATATTGATTTCCTGAAAACTGTCCCGTCCGATAAGGGAAGTGGGCACATTTCCTGTAATGGCGACAAGCGGCACCGAATCGAGCATCGCGGTGGCGATTCCCGTTACAAGATTGGTTGCTCCCGGACCGGAAGTCGCCATCACAACCCCGACTTTCCCGGAGACTCTTGCATAGCCGTCCGCCGCGTGGGCAGCCCCTTGTTCATGGGCACAGAGTATATGGCGGATTCGGTCGCTTGCTTTATAAAGTTCGTCGTAAATGTCCAGTACCTGCCCACCCGGATAACCGAATACGTCGGTGACCCCCTGTTCGATCAGCGTTTCTATAACGATCTGTGCGCCTGTCATTTTTTGCATATTTGCATTTTTCATATAGCACGTACACCTTTGCCGTTTTGTCCGATAAATTTTTGTCCGTATGCACATGATGTGTATATACATACGCATACTCGTCTGCACTGTTTTTCAATCTTTGAAATTTGAAACGTAGAACCTGAAACGAAAAACGGGAAATCTGAAAATCCCCTTTTCGTTGTTCTTTGCCGCGTTTTCAGAGCACTGTTGCGATGATCCGCAGCCATATTGCCCGCACAGAAAGCAGAAAAAGGGAAGGGTGAAAAAAACTTTCGTTCCTTTGCCATCCGTGACAACAAAAGAGACGAAAGCATGAAGATTCTAATATGTATGATCGCCCCGTCCTGTATTGCTGCAAATTTGCGCGGTTACGCACGGTTATGCGCGGTTATGCACGGTTATCGGAGGGTACGGAATTTGTGCTGTTCTGAGGCGAAAGTCACAAATTCTCTGACCAAAAAGGTGATCTTCAGAATTCCAACTTTCACGGCGCCGCTGCCATCGGTCTGAAAGACAGGCGCTCGTGGGGATCGCTGCGTCTGTTTTCTGTTCGGAAAACGCATATCCACAAGCGGTGATTTTCGGTATACAGCATGCGGAGGTTGTGAAATCCCTGCATTCGTCTTCACCGGTTTTGCCGCGTTTTCGTATTTGAAAATTTCGTTTACAGCCCCATGTAACCCTCTTATTCCGTCAACCCGCATTTTATCACGATTCCTCCGTCGTGTCAATAGTTCGAAAAATAAAAACTGTGAAACGTAGGCGAAACGGCAATGTCATTTTTTACGCTTTCAACCGCCGCGGGCGTTAAAATTTTTTCGAAGCTGTTTTTTCTATTGTATTTTTTCCACCGAAATGTTATAATAAAACACACTTTCGATGTGGGATGAAGACGGTTTTCTTCACCAACCGAATGAGAAATCTGGCGAAAAAAGGAGAAACGTACATGAACGAACGACCTGCAAACACTCTTGAATTTTTGGACGGGGATTCGGAACAAGGTGTTCTAAGGCAGGATATGCAGGAACATTCGGATTGCCCGCAGGACATCCCGTCGGAGCCCGAGAAGGAGGAGAATCAGACCCCGATTTTTGATTCTGTTCAAGTTGAAAATGGGGAAAATGTCGATTGCTCTGCTGTTGCACCGTGCCATGAAGAAGAGAAAGATGTTCAAAAGGTGATAAGAGTCTTTGAGAAAAATTTCTCGGGAGGTTTTTTTCTCTTTCTTTGCATTTTTCAAAGCGCCTGTGCACTGTTGTCTGTGGCGTGCCTGGATGTTCGGGGGGCAGTGGTGGGGGTGCTGATCTCTGTAAGCATGTGGATGACATATTCTTATTCCGTGCGTGGGAAAATTTCGTCGGAAAACAGACATATGAAACTGGTGAGCGGAGCCCTGTGCGCGATGAGGATTCTGAACGGGATCTGTTTTGTGCTTTCGTTGGTTCTTGGACTCTTTTTCGTGGGCGTCTGTCTTTTTTCTGCCACCGACTCTGCCGTTGATGTGCTGTATGAACTGCTGTCGGTTGTGGAGGGGGATGTGCCGGGCTGGGTAAATGCCCTTCTTTCGGCGCTCAATCTGGTTGGGCTTTGGGGGGCCTTGGTAATCACATGTGTGATGGCGGCGCTGCTTGCGTACTTTTGGACGGCAGGCCGATTCTACAGAAACTGCGTTCGCGGAACGAGGGCCATTCGCAGCATAGTGAGCGGAGAGAAAACCGAACTGAAAAAACTGAAAAAATTGAAAAAGTTGAAGAGTTGGCTGCTGATTTTCGGTGTGATGTCCTGTCTTGTTTTTACTTCGATATTTTCTGGGATATTTTTGATTGTTACATACATATTTCTCGATAAGATCATTGACGATCTAAAGAATATTGGTTTTGATTGACCGTTTTAACAAAGTTGAAATGCCCGTAAACTGCCGTGCACTTTAAGTTCTGAAGAACTTGACTTTGGAGCAGAGAACGAGACTGAAAAACACAGTTTGAAAGACATGACTTCCACGCGTGTTTCGGATCTATGCCGACAAACGAAGAGAGCGGTAACTTTTCCTTTCGAAAAATCAGAGGGAATTTCAGAAAAGGGAAGAAGTATAACAGACAAACAGTGATGAAAATGAATATACACCTATGAAAAGGGATACAAATGTACAAAAAAAGGAGAAGATGAAAATGAGAAAAGATTTTGGAGCACAGACTTGGATGTACCCTTTGCCGGTACTGATTGTCGGCAGTTATGATGAGAATGAAAACGCCGACGCCATGAACGCCGCGTGGGGCGGTATTTATGACACCGATCAGGTGATCCTCTGTTTGAGTGCGGATCACAAAACTACCGCGAATATCCGGGCGAAAAAGGCGTTTACCGTTAGTTTTGCCGATGAAGGTCACATTGCCGCTTGCGATTATGTAGGTATGGTATCGGCAAACGAAGAGCCGCGAAAACTTCAGAAAGCGGGCTTTACTGTCACAAAAAGCAGTTATGTGGACGCACCGATCATCAATGAATTGCCCATGACATTGGAGTGCCTTCTTGTCAAGTGGAGTGAGGACGGCAATGTGATCGGAAAAATTGTCAATGTCAGCGCCGACGAATCGGTGTTGGGCAAGGACGGTAAGATTGATCCTGCAAAGTTGCGCCCAATTTCCTTTGATCCGGTAAATAACGGCTATCTGGTGTTGGAAAAACGAGTGGGAAACGCTTTTTCGGATGGTGCGAAAATCGGATAAGAGCATAGTCGAAAACCCTTTGGAGGCGTTTTTGCGGTGTCTCGTATGTCCAAAATTCCAAAACCGACGGAATTTCAGAAGAACATTCTGAATAAAACAGATCTTTGAAGAGATCTTATAAGCGGTTGATCCGTCGCTTTCTCGTCGTGGCATCAATTTTTGGTTTTGTCTGTACAAAAAAACAGAGACTGTGTCCTAAGATGCAGTCTCTGTCTTTTTCTCTTTACTTTTTACGGTTGTCTCATTTAAAATCAGAGCGTTTTTAAAGGGGCGCAAACGCCGGGTTTCCGGTTCTTCGCAAAGCGGTCATTCCGGAAAATCCAGGAAGGTGATTCTTTCGGGAAAAACATTTTCCACTGAACAAACGCTGATTACATAGTTCTCAATCGGCCTGTAGGTTTTGAAGAACGCCTCACCGTTGCGCGGGGGATAGGATACTCCGTAAATGCCGTCGCCCAGCAGTTTGCTGTAACTTTCAAATTTTGTCCATTCCTCTACTGTCGCCTCGGTTTTGTCGAAAAATCTTCTGCAGACAATCTCGGGTACTGATCTGTCGGTATGCTCGATATCCACACCTACCGGTTTATCGGAGATCGCGAGAACTACCTTACCGTAACTGTGTGAGATGTTGAACTCCAGCGAATGATCGGAAAGGTACGGTTTGCCGGAATCGGTAAGTTCGGTGGAGGGAAGCGGTTCGCTTTTTCCATAGAAGTTCGTAAGGACATGGGCAAGAAGTTTTTTGCTGAATTTGTGTTCCAAACTGCTGATCTGACCTCTTGTAAGTCCTTCGATGTCAATTTGTGAAAAATAAATATCAACCATGGAAATTCTCCTCGCTTTGTGCTTAGATCTTCGGATCGGGTTTCAAAAATTCTCTGCGGATGACCAAATGTCCGTCCTGACTGTCCGCCGACCAGATGATCTTTCGGGGGCATTTTTGGACGCATATATCACATCCGATACATTTCGCATTGTCGATGGAGGCGACGAAATCATTGACACTGATCGCACCCACAGGGCAATTCTTTTCGCATAGCCGACAACTGATACATCCGACGTCGCAATAACTTTTGGTTATAGGTCCCTTGTCAACGGATTTGCATCCTACCCAGTGTTTGCTGTCATAGGGAATGAGTGTGATCAGATGTTTGGGGCACGCGGATACGCACACGCCGCATCCTCTGCACTGGTCATAGTCTACAACGGCCACACGGTCAATGATTTTGATGGCGCCGAAAGGGCATCTCGCGGCGCACGTGCCCAATCCCACGCAACCGTTGGGGCAAACCCTGTCCCCACCGCCCAGTTTCGCAGCGGCAACACAGTCGTGCGCACCTTCGTACCTGTACTTTCTCTTGGAAAGTTCCCCCGTGCCGCTGCACATGACCTGAGCGCGCATGCGCACGTGCGCTTCCTCTTTTATGCCCATAATTGCAAAAATCGGCTTCAGATTCTCGGCAGAACTGGCGGAGCATTTCACGGGTGACGCCTCGCCTTTGACAATCGCTTCGGCAAGGGCGTCGCACCCGGCGTAGCCGCAGCCTCCGCAATTGGCTCCCGGAAGACAATTCTTGATCTTGTCGATACGTTCGTCTCTCTTTACGGAAAACACCCTGGAAGCCACCGCCAAAAGAATGCCGAAGAGCAGGGAGATTCCTCCGACAATCGCAACAGGAATCAAAATTGCTTTCAATGTTTCCATATGTATATGACTATTCCTTTCTAAAGATGCGGCGTGTCAGATGCGGCGCGTCAGCATGGTCTTTGGCAGCCAAAGACTCCTGACTTTGCGGTTTGAGCATTGCGACACCTGCTTTTTCCTTCTTATTATCCCAGTTTGATTCCGCCCAACAAACCGTTGAAAACCATCGCGACAATCCCCGCGGCAACCAGTGTGATGGGCACGCCTCTGAAATATTTTGGAATGTCGGCGTTGTCGATTTTTGAGCGCACTCCTGCGAAAATCACGATGGCGATGGTGAAACCGACTGCCGCGGAGAAGCCGTAGGTGGTGGAAAGGATGAAATTTCCGTTGCAAAGATCGTTGCCTATAGCGTTGTTTGCGGCGCCTAAAACCGCACAGTTGGTGGTGATTAACGGAAGATAAATTCCCAGCGACTGATATAGAGACGGCAGCATTTTTTTGAGCATCATCTCAATGAGTTGTACAAGAGAGGCGATGATCAGAATAAAAGCGACGGTCTGAAGATATTCGTATCCCTTGAGCAGATAGTGGAAAACACAGAATGTAACGGCGTTAGAGATGGTGATGACAAAGGTTACCGCCAAACCCATGCCAAGCGCTGTGGAGGGCTTGGAAGATACTCCGAGAAAAGGGCAGATTCCAAGGGTTTCACTGAACACATAGTTTCCGACAAGTGCTACGGAGATGAAGATGGTCAGCATATTGAGGATCATGGTCATCTCTTATCACCTTCCTTTTCTTCCCCATCACGGGAGGGATCCGGTGTTTTCCGGCTCTCGTTTCTGTCGTTGTTTTCGTTTTCGTCTGTATTTCCGGTTTCGGCGGTTTCCCTTGCCCTTACCGGTTTTTCAAATACTTTTTCCTTGAAG
>CANQNM010000074.1 GCA_947625265.1 uncultured Clostridia bacterium | reverse complement strand
ATAGAACCTATCGCAAATCAGCCGGATTTCTCCGACCGACTACACTTTACACCGCAAGCGGAAAAATTACACCGCAAAGGCGCACTTTTGGGTTTTCCTTAGCTTTGTACGACGTCGAGAACGCTGAGATCAAGCAACTGGTTACAAGCATGGATGAGTTTAGACAATGGTTTGAGAAGGTGAATAGAGAGGGTAAACAGATGGCTGCAAAAATTTATTCCTGCAAGAACTGCGGGTTTATCTTCACGCGTGAAGGTGCGTGCGATCAATGTCCTGATTGCGGAAAGTACACGGTTCGTCCTGCAAACGAAGAAGAAATCAAAAAATTTGAATGTAGGAAAAGTCGCCCGGACGATAATTGAACCCCCCAATGTATTGGAGGGGAATCACCCAAACCGGGTAAGTAAATTTCTTCCTACAACTCGCATTATTTTCTTGAAATTTAAGAGAACTATCCAGTGTGCGATCATGAATTATTTCGTTATGGCTTCGATTTTTCTATACAAAAGAAAATCAGAAGAATTCAAAACTGAAACGATCTTGGCTATGATATTCAATCTAGTTTCGTCTGGCAAATGATTCAAAGAGAGTCGTGTTTTGCGACTCTCAAATTTTTTTGAAAAAATTCAGAAAACATGAGAAAACTTTTAAAAAATCTTGACACATATAAGTGAAGGCGCTTTTGTAAATAAAGGAAAGGAGGCAATATGAAACGCACAGAACCGCAGATGACTATTGATGAAATTATAGAGATGTATTGGCAGAGAGACGAGAGAGCAATTCATGAGACAGATGAAAAGTATGGACAATTCTTTTTCAGAATTGTATACAATATTCTTCATGATCGTCTTGATTGCGAGGAATGCCAAAACGATACATATCTTGGTGTGTGGAATGCTATTCCACCAACAAAACCTTTTGTGTTCCCAGCGTTTATCACGCAGATTATGCGGCGTAGTGCAATTAATCGTTACAAGGAGAAAACAAGTAAAAAACATATTTCGTCTGAGTTTACAGTTTCTATGGGCGATTTAATTGGGGCACAAAGGCACATGTATCGCCTGAAACGGAAACTCAAGAGAAAAATCTGAGTGAATTGCACGGTTTGGGAAAGAATATGAAAGAAGGAATTTTTATATGAAAGGATGTGTGCGTTTGAAAGCGGAGCAATCTCCAGAAACAGACATAACCTCGCGCGCGGAAAAATCCATGTCTTTCGCTGTCACTTCGGAGAGGTTGTTTGACGGCGTTTTTTACGAGCCAGAGGCGCTGAATTATCCCCTTGGCCGATATCTGTGGGAACGGTACTCGTTTTTGCCGTGGACAGAGATTGAAAACCATAACAATATTCCCCAAATGCGCGCTGCTTCCAACCGGGAGTTCGCACACCTGAAACGCCATCTGATCGTCGGGGTTCGCAAAACTCACAGATACACGGAAAACGGAAAAGTTTCGGATTTTCTGGTGCCCTATACCTCCTCCGGCTGCCGCGCCATGTGTTTGTACTGTTACCTTGTCTGCAACTACAACAAGTGCGCATATCTTCGGGTATTTGTCAATCGGGAAGAGATGATGGATAAAATGGTGCAAAAGGCCAATGCCGAACCGGGACGGCATGTTTTTGAGATCGGCAGCAACAGTGATTTGGTGTTGGAAAATGCAGTGACCGGCAATCTTCCGTGGACTGTTGAGGAATTTGCCCGACGCGCGAAGGGAAAACTGACGTTTCCCACCAAATTTGGTGATGTGGAGCCGCTTCTGAATCTCGATCACCGCAGAAAAATCATTTTCCGTGTAAGCGTTAATCCCGAGGAACTGATCCGCAAAGTAGAATTGGGCACTTCGCCGTTATCCCGCCGCATAAACGCGGTTAACGCTATGTGCGGCGCGGGATATCCTGTGGGGGTGTTACTGGCGCCGGTGATTCTTACGACGGGCTGGGAAATACTCTATGAACAGTTATTAGACACTCTGTCGAAAACCCTTGATCCGGCGGTGAAACGCGGTGGATTCTTAGAAGTGATTTTTATGACATACAGTTTTTTGCATAACGCCATCAACAGCGAGGCTTTCCCCAACACACTTGCACTTTACCGTCCGGATCAAATGGTGGGGCGGGGAAGGGGAAAATACAGGTACAGGGAGGGCATCCGACAAAAAGCTGAGGAACTTCTCAGAAATTTGATTGGAAAATATCTGCCGGGAATGCCTGTGCTGTATATTTCGTGAGGCAATGCGTCCGTAAAAAACGCGCGTTCTCAAAATACGTGCTTGGGAAAGCAGAAAATATTTTCCGCTTCTGAGAATTTTGAGGACAAAATTTTTAAGGATATATTGAAAAAAATTGAAAGGTGTGCTAAAATTCTTCTGTCAGAGTTCATGTCGGTTTGAAAGGAGTTCAATGGCATGGGAGTACTTGTGTATTTGGCGCGGGCATTCGGACTGATGACCGTCAGCGGAAAACTGGGTGTGAAAAACGGCTGGCTTGGATTCATACCCTTTGCCGATTGCTGGCTTTTGGGCAGATTGGCGCAGGAGAGCGACGCGCAGCTGAAACCCGATGAAAAACGACGTCCTTGGGGGAAAATTTATCTTTGGCTTTCGATTTTAAACAGGGCAGCCGCTTTCATACTTATCGTCCTGTTTTTCGTTTTATTTTTCTTGTTCTTCTCAGATATCGGAGCAGGTATTTCAAATTCCTTCAGGGAATTCATCAACGGAGCGGGGATTGGGGACGTTTTTGAGGAGTTTTTTCTTCCGATTTCTGAGAATCTGACGCATCTGACATCCCTCGCTTTCGTGATTTTCTTCGGATGCATTGCTCTTGTGTTTTTACTTGCGATTGCCTCGGGTGTGCTGGGTGTTGCCGAGGTATTTGTGCGGCTTTATGCGGAATATAAAGTGTACGATCTTCTTGCGGGTAAACACGCGGTATGGATGGTAATTCTTTCGGCATTTGTGAGTTTTGCTCAGCCTGTGCTTCTCCTGATTCTCGGACTTTCCAGCGCTTTCATGCCCAAAACTTCGGAGCAGCGGTGGTCCAATGAGCGGTTCAAACCCGTGCAGACGGTTTCCAATGAGGCAAAAGATGCCGACACTGAAGAAACGGCATGCAAAAGCGCGGAGGACGGAGCGTTTCCGTCGGATGGTGCGCAATCTCGCGGTGAGGAGGAAAAATAGCGATGCTTGGTCTTCTGATTGTTATCATACCTTTCCTGATTTTTCTTACGGTGTTTGTTTTGGTACAACTGATATATGGGATTCTTTTCTTAAAAATCAGTGACAAAATGGGTATTTCCGACGGAAGTAGGTTCTTTGGATTCTTTCCATTCCTTTCGGAGTGGCTTTTGGGAAAACTTGCCCAAGTCGATGAGGAACTGTATCCCTTTGAGAAGAAAAAGTGGAACTGGAAAGTGATTTGTCTCTTGTGCAGCGTTTCGGGTCTGGTATTGGCTCTGATTTTGGGAGTTCTCAATCTGCTCTCAATCATTCCGTTCATCGGGTTGATCTTTTCTCTTATTTCGATATTCCTGGGTCTCTTTGGGGTACTTGTTTCGTGGGTGTGCAATATTCTTACATGTCTTGCAAGATTTAAGATCTACCGGAAACTTGCGGGAAATGACGCCCCGTGGATGCTGGTGCTGAGTTTGTGCCTTTTTCCGAGCATTGGTACCTTTATCGTGTTTCTGCTCCTCGCCTTCGGGAAAAAATATAAACTTCCCTCAAACCATTCCCCATCGGATCGGGAGAATGCAAAAACCGTCCCTGCCTTTGAGCAGCAAAGTCCGTAAAACTCCGAAAAGCGGTGAAAAAATTTTTTGACGAAGGACATTTGCGCAAACAGAGAAGACCGAAGAGCGGTTTTGGATGCTCTGTCGGCGGGCACCTCAGGTTCGTTGCAATCGGAAGGGGAAGAAATCGCTCGGTTATCGGATCATATTTCCATAAATTCAAACAGTTATTCATTATGGAAATGATTGAGTATATTTCAATTCAGTGCGGTGGGCTTATTAGCATCTTTGATCCAAATTTTTATGGTCTTTGCACTGCCCAAAGGCATTCATGTGATGATTGCCGTTTTGTTTATTTTATTGGATAGTTTGATAGGAAGCAAAATGATACATAGAAGAAAAGAGATCATTTCCCGAATTTCCAAATTATTATAATCTCTGCTTCATGTAGAGAAAATATACTCTTCTGGGGGCTCTTTGTTGTATTCTATTCTTATGAATATGATGCTAAAGGGTAAATATCGCATCGGGCGCAGGGGCACCCGCCGGCGTTGCAGGTTTGGGTGCATTGGTACTTGCTTAAATCATTTCACCAAGGAGAAATTTATGAGAACATTCAGAATTCAATATACAGGGCGCCCGTATTCTAAAGAGCCGAATAAAGCTTTTTTAAAGGAGATGTCGAGGCAGATTTCGGATAAACTTATTTTGCTCATCGAAAATGAAGATGTAAAGAATCACGCAACGCAATTGGTTGGTCTTACTGTTGACAATCGATATTATGAGTACGCAATTCAAAAAAAGCCGGGTTCTTTAACAATGTGGGTGTCTGCTGCAGAGGGGGCGTTCCATCTATGTAAAATCAATGTAACGTGGAGCGTTTCCGAAGGTGAAAACATTTACCCATATGAAAGCATTGCCGGAAGAAGTATTCTTTTTGATGTTACAATGGAGAGATCCGAGAGAAGCAAGTTGAATTATCTGCTTCCACAACTTTACAGTCCTGTAATCAAATCGGAGGAAAGCGGATATCATTTTGACTATCAGATCTATTTCGGAGGCCACACTTTTGTTCTAAAATTCAATCAAGACATAGATACCGAAACGATCCGAAAAAGTGCTGCAATGGCAAGAGAACTTTATATCTGCACTTTTTCGGAGATTCACGGATCTCCGCTGATCCGCATCGGAAAGAGTGAAATCCGCATGACCATTTCACCGGATCGTTTGAATTCAGATGTCATCATGCAAATACTCGCTATTTTCAAAGAAATACCGGGGATTCAAAGAATTACAGTCCACTGAATATTTGATTTGCCACGCAGGGAATGGAAAGAAAAATGAAGAACTTGCAATGAGTGAGTTGTAATGGTTGCAAAAACCAAAACCTAGATGTTGCTAGAACTAGCTTTGAATCTAGTCATAAGCTTACAGAAGCGAACATTCCCATGGTTGTTAACCCTTACCTATAACCAATTAGTCCAAATTCATCATAGTTCCTGCGTATTTTGTTTTTTTTTTGCCTTGCATTGAATGCGACACATTCAAGAGGAGAAACAATCATGAAAAAAATTAAGAGTGTAATATCAGGCGTATTATTTAGTTTGCGTTTAACATTTAGTTTAAAAGAAGGGGCAAAGTATTCAATATTTAAGTTTTTTATTGTTATGCTTAATAACATAAGCCCTATTATTCTAACCATTTTCCCTGGGTTAATTGTTAA
Organism: uncultured Clostridia bacterium; assembly: GCA_947625265.1. Lineage (GTDB taxonomy): Bacteria > Bacillota > Clostridia > Oscillospirales > CAG-272 > UBA11512. Next base: position 5,140 of record CANQNM010000074.1, on the reverse strand, counting down.
CGAGTTGTTTTATCACAAGAGGATGTCCTATCTTGTAATATACGTATTAGCACTAGCGATAGTTCCTTTGCTTAAAGAAATTGTGACAACACTCTCTAATAGATACATATACTCATTGGAACAGAATTTGAGTCTTCGACTTATGTCTGAATTCTATCTGTTCATACTTAGAATGGATTATGAAACACTTGAAAATCCTGATTTGCAAGAAGAACTTTGGAGGGCAAGAGGTACCTATACCGGTAGTATAAGTATTATAGATCAAGTAATCGATTTTTTCATAGCAATAATTAACATAGCAATATATTCGATAATAATTGTTAGATATGATTTTTTAATAATAATTATTATTGCCACAATGGTTATTATTAACTTTCTAATTAAAAAGCATGTTCGAGAAAAGATATATGAATCCAATAAAGAACTAGACAAATGTGATAGAAAACTTTCTACTATATCGTATATGTTTGATCAAAATAGTTTTGGAAAAGAATTCCGCCTTTTTGATTTAAGCCAATATTTAGTTGATAAATACATTACTTTAAAAAAAGAGGCTAATTCAATCGAACTAAAGCAGTATAAAAAATATAATAAAACCAGCATTATTGGATCAATAACATATTGTACACAACAAATAGTCTTATATTCCATACTAATTTTCCACATTTTCAGAGACAATTACCCTGTTGGCGATTTATCAATCGCCTTATCCGCAGCTGGTCAGTTTTCTGGAAAACTAAAAAATGTTTTTGATTGCTATCTACAACTTTACGAAAGAAGTATGTATGTAGAAGAAATGAATCACTTTTTTAGAACCCCCAACAAAAACTACGGAACCGGAAAAGAAAAACCTAAATTTGAAAAAAATTCCACAATAGAGTTTAAGAATGTTTCATTCAAATATCCCGGTAGTGACACCTATGCACTAAAGGATTTTAGCATCAAAATTAAAGCAGATGAAAAACTGTGTATTGTGGGTCAAAACGGAAGCGGAAAATCAACATTTATTAAACTTCTAACCAGATTGTATCTTCCATGTTCTGGCGAAATCACATTAAATGGAATAAATATAAATGAATATGATTATGCACTTTATCAAAAGTTATTCGCACCCGTTTTTCAAGATTTTGTGCAGTATGAGTTTAGTGCAAAAGAGAATATAATTCTAAATTCACCTGAAGACAATAATAAACTTCTTCAAGTCATAAAAAAAACTGGGTTGGATGAATTGTTTAAAAAACTACCTAAAGGTCTAAATTCCCAAGTAGGAAAATACATAGACCCAGAAGGCTTTGAACCATCTGGGGGAGAAGCACAACGACTAGCAATAGCACGCGCTTTGTATCGCGGAGGGAACATTTATCTTTTGGACGAGCCAACTGCAGCTCTTGATCCAATACAAGAATATGAAATTTACTCCCAATTTAATGATATGATAACCGATAGGTGTGCAATTTTGATAACACATCGTCTCTCAGCAGTTCAACTTGCAGATAAAGTCGCTGTTTTCCATAACGGAAAAGTAATTGAATATGGCACACACAGCGAACTATATTCGCAAGGTGGTGTATACACCGAAATGTTCGACAAACAGGCGCAGTTCTATCGTGATGCACCAGAAAAAGCAGAGACTACCGAAGTATAATACGGATTTCATAATGAGCGTTTGCCAACTAAAAATACTTGCTTTTTTATCATGCCTTTTGCAGAAAGGTTTGATATAGTATATGGAACGATAAAAAACGGATCAGAAGACATATATGTAAAAGAGTAGATGAAATCAGTGGGCAAATCCCGATAACAAATAAAATATTCGCGCATTGTAAAATGAAGTTGCAATAGATGCAAAAAACCAATCCATAGAGACAAACCTGGAGTAGAATTGTATTAGAACGCCACAATTCCGAAAGGGACATCTCTATGGATGACTCTAAATATACCACAGAACGCCGAAAAGGCAAACACCTTCTAAGCGAGGAACGGCACGAAATTGAAGGCCGGTTACGGGACGGATGGTCGCCTATCAGATTGCCAAGTATCTCGGTCGTCCGTACAACACGGTCAAAAACGAGATACGACGCAGAACGAGAGTCGTTGGTACATTCCCAGACGGAAAGTCTGTTCTGATGCTGGTCTGCGCCAGACTACGATATGTTTCGGGAAAGGAGTGGGGATAAAAGCGGTATCTTTGCATGAAATATTTGACTGAAGCCGCGACAGAAGTGGCATAAACACAACAATCAAATAGCATATGCCGCCGACGGAGTCAAGGGTCAAGATGAACGGCTTCGTTGCCCTTGACTCCGCCACCGACATATGCTTTTGGGCAAATATGCGGAGCGCAGCCGCTCCACCGCCGGGCGAATCCGGCACACAACTTTATTTTCTCAGAATAGAATTTGCGAAAAACTATTGACAGTACCAAAATACACCGCCCTTGACAAACAAGCATTCAAATGCTGAAAGAAGTCAGCGAGGGCGACGAGGAAAGTAAGACAACAAGGCCCAGCATCGCCCTCGCAAAAGAAATCGTAGCATCTGAATGCTTCGGTTCGTCAAGGGTACGCTGCGCCGGCTGGTGAGTATGAATTTTTCAGTTCAGGCTCCGGAGAAAATCAGACAGAAACAGACTTGAACTTTTCCCCAGAGGTTTCAAAGTGATACAGAAGTCTGACAAGTTTTTTCGTGGCGTGTGACAATGCAACGTAATAGTGCTTGCCTTCAGAACGCTTTTTGGCAAGATAAGCAACAAAGGTCGGTTCCCAGTTACAAACGTATCGTGCTCATTGATAAGAGCCATCGCAAATATTTTGCCCCGAACATCGCCCAATGCCCATAGATCGGGACAACAAGTGCTTTAACGAACATCATCTGCGCTCTATCGAAAATATCCGTGGGATAACCCGATGACGTCACAATTCTGCCGAGAAGGTTCTCGATTCGGTATTGCAACGGCTTTTCGACCGTGAAATCACGGTTCAGGATGGCGATCGCATAGCCCCACTGTTGTCCTTTTCGGTGTAACATACCACGGCGGACGAGAGAACGGGACGCATAATATAGAACTGATCCGAGCCGCGCGCTACAACCTTGACGCCTCTGCCGGCGTTAAACCGCTGTGCATGCGTACTTGTTTTCGACTCAGTCGCTCCGTCCGAGGTAATGACGAGTGCGCGCCGAAAAGATTGGGAAAGGTTACTTTGCTGTCCGTTTCAGCATACCAGCCGCGATCCGAAATATCCGTCGCAAGCCCTGTATTCACATTATACGCCGCAACGCCGTAGCGGTAGTCAGGCTCGTGACAATTTTCTTGATCGTCAGGCGGATAGGAAGAAAAACTGCAGGTCGGGGCGATGAAAAGATCGCAATAGGAAAAACTGTCCGGTCGTATAGGCAGTTTTACGCTCTCCGCCATGTCGATATGAATGGTCGGCAATGTTAATCTATATATCAACAATTATCTGTTTCCGTACATTTTCTCGTAATAGTTCTGGTATTCTCCCGAGATGATCTTCTCCCACCAGTCGCGGTTGTCGAGGTACCACTCAATCGTCTTTTGTATCCCGTCCTCGAACTTCGTCTCCGGCAGCCAGCCGAGTTCGGTGTGAATCTTCGTCGGGTCGATGGCGTAACGCATATCGTGGCCTTTGCGGTCAGTGACGTAGGTGATCAGGCTCTCCGACTTTCCTAGTTTGTGGCAGATCAACTTCACGATGTCGATGTTGCACATCTCGTTGTGGCCGCCAACGTTGTAGATTTCGCCAACGCGCCCCTTGTGAATGATCAGATCAATCGCTTTGCAATGATCCTCGACGTACAGCCAGTCGCGCACGTTCTCGCCCTTGCCGTAGACCGGCAGGGGCTTGTCGTTCAGGCAATTTGCAATCATCAGCGGAATCAACTTCTCCGGGAAGTGGTACGAGCCGTAGTTGTTGGAGCAACGGCTGATGGTGACGGGCAGACCGTAGGTGCGGTGGTAGGCAAGCACCAGCAGGTCCGCGCTCGCCTTAGACGCGCTGTATGGGGAACTAGTGTGAATCGGTGTTTCTTCGGTAAAGAACAGGTCAGGGCGATCCAGCGGCAGATCGCCGTAGACTTCGTCGGTGGACACCTGATGGTAGCGCGTGATCCCGTACTTGCGGCAGGCGTCCATCAGCACCTGCGTGCCGAGGACATTGGTTTGCAGGAACACCTCCGGGTTCTCGATGGAGCGGTCAACGTGAGACTCCGCCGCAAAGTTGACGACGATATCGGGATGTTCTTCCCCAAACAAGTTATACACGCCTGCACGGTCGCAAATGTCGAGTTTCACAAAGCGAAAGTTCGGCTTATCCATGACCGACGCGAGAGTCGAAAGATTGCCCGCATAGGTCAGTTTATCAAGACAAATGACGCGGTAATCCGAATATTTTTTCAGTAAATGAAAGATGAAGTTGGAGCCGATGAATCCCGCTCCGCCGGTGACGATGATTGTCATGCTTTTTCCTCCGATAGCGCGATGAGATACTGCCCGTAATCGGTCATTTTCAGCGACTGTCCGATTTCCCGAAGCTGTTCTCTGGTGATAAATCCGCGACGCCATGCGATCTCCTCGATACAGGAAACGTAGAATCCCTGCCGATCCTGCACGGCCTCTACGAATTCCGCCGCCTTGAGCATTCCCTCCGGCGTGCCGGTGTCCAGCCATGCCATGCCGCGGCCGAGAAGGGTCACCCGAAGCTCGCCCATCGCAAGGTAAGCGTTGTTCACCGCCGTGATCTCAATCTCGCCACGGGCGGAGGGCTTGACGGTTTTGGCGATCTCCACCACGCGGTTATCGTAGAAATAAAGCCCCGGAACCGCATAATTCGATTTCGGGCTCTCCGGCTTTTCCTCGATCGACAGCACCTTATGCTCCGAATCGAACTCCACCACGCCGAAAGCGCGAGCGTCCTTGACGGGATAGCCGAAAATGGTCGCGCCTGACTTGTTCGCCATCGCCTGCCGAAGCATTTTCGTCATGTCCTGCCCGTAGAACACATTGTCACCGAGAATCAGGCAGACGCTGTTCTCCCCTATGAAATCCTCGCCGAGCAGGAATGCGTCGGCCAGTCCCCGCGGGGTTTCCTGCACCTTGTATGTAAATTTCACGCCGATCCGA
>CANQNM010000073.1 GCA_947625265.1 uncultured Clostridia bacterium | reverse complement strand
CTTTCACACGTGCAGACACGTCTGCTTTCGACGTATCACGGTCTGCCCTTCCCCGGATATCTTGGCGGTTATTGTCCAGGATTTCGGGAAAATGGGGGGCAGTATACCCACGCCGCGATTTGGGGCGCCATGGCATTGCTGCGGATCGGGGAACATCAAAAAGGTTTTGAAGTACTTGAGGGTATTTCCCCTCTTTCCCACTGCATGACTGATTTTAAGAATTATGTCATAGAGCCCTATGCTCTGGCCGGCGACGTTTATTATGCAAAGAATTATGAGGGTAGGGGCGGTTGGAGTCAGTACACGGGTTCCGCCGGATGGTATTTGCAGGCGTGGTTGGGGGAATTGTTGGGATACACCGAAAAAGGCGATTCCTTTTCACTTTATCCGAAACTTTCAGAGAATTTTCCCGGTTTTTCACTGAAGGTACGCAAAAAGGAAACTGTATATCACATCGAAGTTCTTCGTGGGGAGCATTTCTCTATCCTCCTTGACGGGAAAGAGGTGAAAAACGAATTTTTGTTTGACAAAAAGAACCACAAACTCAAAATGGTGCTTGCAAAAAAGGAGGAAATAGTGTAGAATAGATTCCGTGCTACAGCATAATGAAAGGAATGAAGCGGGCGGTGGAAAGAATAGTTTTATACCCCGGAATCCATCTCAACCATTTCAAAGACACGAGATTCAAATATGAGAGTTTTTCCATGAACTTTATATGTTCCGGACCGCTCTATGATCTCGCCTCCGCTTCCCTCCTTTCTGCAATTCTCGGATGCGGAACCGCCAATCATCCCACTGATGCGGAAATGGCAGGAGCGCTCTTGGACCTCTACAGCGCCGGAATCGGGATACGCGGCTATTCCGAAGGGGAAACCTTCATTCAACCTTTTTCTGTTACGTCCTGCAAGGATCGGTATCTTCCGGGAAAAACTACAGTGCGTACACAGGCAAGAGAACTGCTTTTTGAGTATGTGTTCTCCCCCTACACCGAGGGGGGAATCTTTAAAAAGGAATACACCGAACAGCAGAAGCGGAACAAACTGGATCTTTTGATAGCGGAAAAGGACAACCGGCAGCTTTACGCCATCAAAAAATGCTGTCAGATGCTTTGTGCAGGGGAGCCGATGGCCGCCTTTTCAGAAAGACTTGAAAAGGACTTAAAAAAGGCCACTCCCCGTTCGGTATTTTCCTTCTACACGTCCATGCTCGAAAGCGCTCCCGTTGAAATATTTTATTTCGGGGACCAGAGCGCTGAAGAACTAAAAGACTTCCTCTGTGCAAAACTTTTGCCCCTCTTTCATCCCAAACAGGAGATCACGCGCGATCAGATCAGTTTGCCAAAGAACATGCCGCAAAGAAAGCGGGAGTATATAAGGGGAAACCAATCGGTACTGTGCGTCGGTTTTAAAACGCCGATCACTCGGAATGACGAACGGTATGCCGCTTTCTGCCTTGTGCGGGAAATACTCTGTGATTCTCCGATTTCACTTCTCTTCACAAACGTGCGGGAAAAGTTGGGACTGTGCTACTACTGTTCTCCTGTCTTTTTTCCCACCAAAGGAATGTACGTGCTGTCGGCAGGTATCGACAAAAAAAATACCGAAGCGACAGAGAATGCCATTCTTCTTGAAGTGGAGCGAATGAAATCGGGAGATTTCAGCGCAGAACTTCTTGAATCCTGCAAAAAATCGCTTGTCAATGTACTTAAAGAACTGGACGACAACCCCGCGCAAAAAGAGGACTGGTATCTTCGAGGGATTCTTACAGGAGACACACTCTCCCCCACAGAACTTTCGGAAAAAATTATGAAAACCGCGGCGGAAGAAGTGGCGAACGCCGCACGCACGCTAACCGTCGACAGCATTTTTCTGCTCTGCGCCGTCAAAGAACATCAAAAGGAGGTTCTTTCATGACCAACCGCACGGTATACATGCCCGACGTTGACGAACGGTATACGGTGATGACACACAGAAGCGGATTGACCGTGTGCCTGTCAAACAAAGATTTTAACACCTCTTATGCCGTGCTGGGCGTCGGTTTTGGTTCGCTGTTTGAAAACTGCGCCGTAAACGGAAAAGTATACACATTTCCTGACGGAACAGCCCATTTTCTTGAACACAAGATGTTTGAAAATCCCGACGGTGAGGACACATTTCTGAAATTCTCAAGAGTCGGCGCCGAGGCCAACGCCTACACCGGACCGGAACAGACTTGCTACCTCTTTTCCCTTCCGGATCACACCGAAGATGCTCTGGAAATTCTTATGAAGAGTATTCTTTCCCCTTTTTTTACACAAAAAAGCGTAAACAGTGAGAAAAGCATCGTCATTGAAGAATTGAAAATGTACCGGGACGATCCCGAAGAAACCGTCAGAAACGCCCTTCTGCATGCCATGTACAAGAACAACAGGGTACAAAAAAACATCTGCGGAACGGTCACTTCTGTAAAACGTATCACAGCAGAATCGCTTTTTGAAGCGTACAATCTTTTTTACACACCGTCGAACATGGTTCTCTCGCTGTGCGGAAAATTTGACAAGGAAAAGGTGTGTACCATTCTCGATCGCCTGCTGCCCGCCTGCCCAGCGGCGCCCTGTGCAAAGACCGTCCTTCCAAAAGAGCATCTTCCCTGTCGGTGCTTTAAAAACAGAGTAACGGTATATGAGAATATCTCAATTCCAGCCGTTGCGGTGGGAATCATGGGCACGACGGGAAAAACAGGCGCAGAAGAACGGTTGAAACGCTTCTATGCCATGTGTCTTATCGCGCACGCCCTCTTTTCCAGATCCGGGGAGTTCGTTTCCGGACTTGTCAAAGACAACCTTATTCCCGACGACCCCTCCTATGAAACCGTCCACAACGCTTACCGTTCTTACATTGTTTTTGAAAGTTCTGCCTATGACCCCAAGGAATTTTTTCGAAGATTCGATCTTTGCGCGCGGAAAATCCGTACGGAAGGAATTGCAAAATTGGATTTTGAAAGGGGGAAAAAGGCTCTTTATGCGGATTTTCTTGAAAATTTCAATTCTTCGGAAGGGTGTGCGCACCTATACCTCTCAGACCTTTTTGAAGAACTGGACACGGCGAAAACCGGACGTTGCATATTCTCCCTCTCCCTTGAGGAGGTCAACGCCTCGGCAAGAGAACTTTTAAGTGACGACCGTTTATGCAGACTAACCGCGCTTTCCCTTGAGCAGAAAAAGTCAAAAGAAAGGAACACATTCAAATGACCGCTGTTTTAAACGCGTTTCTCTCGTTTCTTGAAAAGATCGGGCTGATTTTTGACCCATCGCTCCCTCCTGATTTTTCAAATTTCGGTGAAAAATTCTACATTTCCTTTGAAGGATTGGGCATTGGCCAATTTCAAATGAATCCCGTAGCCTTAAATATCGGAAACGGCATCCGCTGGTACGGAATTTTAATCACCATAGGCATTATTTTGGCCTTTCTTTATGTGGCAAAGTGGAGAGCAAAGGACTGCGGGTACCACTTTGACGATATCCTCGATTTTGTGCTTATTGTCGTGCCCGTCGGAGTATTGGGGGCAAGACTGTTCTATGTGTTCACCTCCGACGGCTACAACCTGTCCAATTGGTACAGAATTTGGGATGGAGGACTGGCAATATACGGCGGAGTGATCGCCGGGGCAATCGCGCTGTATGCGGTAGGAAAATATAAAAAAGTTCGGATTCTCAGACTGATGGACTGCACGGTGCCGGGCGTTATGCTGGCACAGGCCATCGGAAGATGGGGAAACTTTTGTAATGGAGAAGCTTTTGGCGCGGAAACCTCTTCTCTTTTACGCATGGGGCTTTCCTTTCAGAAAGGAGGGGCACAGGTATATGTTCACCCCACCTTCCTTTATGAGTCTATATGGAACATACTGGGATTCATTCTCATCAATTTGTTCTACAAAAAAAAGAAATTCGACGGTCAGTTGCTTTTGGAATATTTATGCTGGTACGGATTTGGAAGATTCTTCATTGAGTTGCTCCGTCAAGACAGTCTGCCTCTGAAAATTGGTTCCTACAACCTTCGGATCTCCTCAGTGATCGGGCTTTTGTGTTTTGTGGTGTGTCTGATTCTCCTCATCGTCTTCCTCTCCAAGAAGCGAAACCCCGCTCTTGACGAACCATGTTACTATCCGGGCGCAAAGAGACTGGCGCTGATGGCTGCGGAACAGCAGAAAGCAGAGGAACGGCAGGAGAAGGAATTCCAAACACCCAAACAACAGATATCCGATCAACAGGCACAGGAAGAAAAAAATGCAGGGGAAAACGTGCCTCAGAACGGGGAGGATGAAAAAGATTCACAAAAAGAAAGTCACCCAAAAGACGAACACCCGGAGAACGGTGAGTCCGGACACGAAGAGTCAAAAGGTGTGACTGATGCAAAAAAGGAATCTCCTTCCGAAAAGAACAGGGCGAAAGTCCTGTTAAAAGACGAACCGAACTCTCAAAAAGAGAATGAAAAATCTGAGGTTGACAGTGAATCCCCAAGCGAAAATTCGACAGAGGAAACCTCCGACACCAACAATTCCCTTACGGAAGACAATTCTCCCGACGAAAACAAAATACCAGACAGAAAGGATCGTCCGTAAGTCGGCAAAAACTCTGATACCCGTTTTTATTTTTTATATTTTCAAAGTGGTTTCCTTTGGGAAGCCGCAATCAGAAATTTCAAGGAGAACTTTTATGGCAACAATCATCAACGGAAAGGAACTTTCCGCCACTATCCGAAAGGAAATCGCCGACAGAACCGAAGAATTCATAAAACAGAAAGGGAGAGCCCCAGGACTTGCGGTGATCATCGTGGGAGAAGATCCCGCATCCAAGGTATATGTACGCAACAAGCACAAAGCATGCGACGAGGTGGGATTCTATTCCCAGGTCATTGAACTGCCGGAAGAAACCACGGAAGAAGAACTGCTGTCAAGGATCAGGGAACTGAACGCCAGCGAAAGTATCGACGGAATTCTTGTTCAGTTACCTCTTCCCCGACATATATGTGAGCAAAATGTCATCGAAACCATCGATCCGAAGAAGGACGTGGATGTTTTTCATCCAATGAATGTGGGAAAACTGACCACTGGAAACCATATTCTCACACCCTGCACCCCGGCGGGAGTTATGGAAATGCTGCGGCGTTCCGGCATTGAAATCAAAGGAAAAAAATGTGTGGTGGTAGGCAGAAGCAACATTGTGGGCAAGCCCATGGCAATTCTACTTCTGGAAGCGCACGGAACGGTTACGGTTTGCCATTCAAAAACCGTGGATCTGAAAAAAGAATGCCTTGAAGCGGACATTCTCGTTTCTGCCATCGGAAAACCGGGATTTATCACGGCGGACATGATTAAACCCGGGGCAACGGTCATTGATGTAGGCATCAATAGAAACAAAGAGGGTAAACTCTGCGGCGACGTAGACTATGACAAAGTTGAAAAAATCGCCGCATATATCACACCGGTTCCCGGAGGAGTGGGACCGATGACCGTCACGATGCTGATGAAAAACACGCTGCTCGCCGCCGAGAACCGCACGAAATAAAGAACTCCATATTTGCGAAAGGAGCACATGAACATTGTCAGAATCAAAAAGGGGACGTCCGCCACTTTGGGCGGTTTTACTGACAGATTTTCTTATCGCATGTCTTGTTTGCGGACTTTTAGCGGTTTATTTCGTCTTTCTGCCGCGAACGGTCGTTGGGGAGATGCTGCCAGTTGAAGGCGATCCGACGTATTTTTCCCTGCCGGTTGAAGGAGAGAACATTGAAAAACGCCTGGAAGACCTTGTACTGTCGGGCAAAAAGGGGCAGGCAAATCGGGAGATCCTCTCCTCCTTCTGGGATGACGAAAAGCAGTTGATTCTGACAAGAAACACCCTTGGAGAAGGAAAAGAGAAAATCACCTGGTACACCGCAGACGTCTATGTCACCAGCATCAAGGTAATCATGACCCATGTTTCAACGGATGAAGAAAATACCGTTATAAACAAGTCGGTTCTCAGCCAGGCAAATGAATGCGACGCATTGCTCGCCATCACTGGGGATACCTTCAGTATGTCCAAGGACGGCGTGATCGTGCGCAACGGACTCCTGTACCGCAACGACGTGCGCACGTTCAACGATATCTGCGTGCTTACACTCGACGGAACCATGAGAATCTTTGAGCGCAGAAACCTCTATTCCATCACCGATATCAAGCAGGCCCGTGCATGGCAGGCTTTTACTTTCGGGCCGTCCCTGTTGGATGGCAAAGGAGAGCCGAAGAACTCCTTTAACATTGCCGCCTCTCATCTGTCGGATCTCTCCAACGAACATCCGCGAACCGCCATTGGAATGGTTGAACCCGGACACTTCGTTTTCACATTGGTAGACGGACGGGCAGAAGGGTACTCCAAAGGAGCGACTTTTCCGGAACTCGCGCAGATCATGAAGGACGAGGGATGCACGGTAGCGTATAACCTGGACGGCGGCAGGTCGTCTGTCATGACCTATGACGGTTCGGTTGTCAATAAACCCTACAAAAACGGCAGAGGAATCAGCGATATCATTTATATACCCAAGGGTTCGGTTACAAATGACGTATTACAGTCGAAAGGAGACGCCGATGAATAAATTTTTTAAATATTTCAAGGTTTTGTTCCCTCATTTTCTGCTCATCATGTCCTTTGTCTTCATCGTTCAATGGGTTCTTACACTCTTTAACCCAAATCTTGGGCTGATCAGTATGAACAACATTGTTTGCTGCCTGGAATTGATCCTTTATTTCTCTGTAGCGTTCGTGGGCGCACTTCTGTATGTCATTGATGTGTACAGGAAAAAATCCTGAAACCTCAACAACCGGTGGACAAAGAGTTTGTGCCCACCGGTTTTTTCTTCTTTATTTTATATCCGTATTTTATATCCGTTTTTTAAATTTCCGTCGTTTTACATGATCCCCGACTCCGGAACAAGAAAACTTTTCATGCTTACGTTCCGGGGGCACAGTCTCAAATATCCCCATAAATCAGTGCGTTTTTTTCGGATTCTGCACTTGAAACTTAAAAATTCCCAATAGAAGATTATTCAAAATTCCCACGAAGAACGCTATTTTTTTCAAATTTTCATTGACAGAACGGCCAAAGCGTGGTATACTATCTTACAGTTGACAATGGGGTGTCGCCAAGCGGTAAGGCACAAGACTTTGACTCTTGCAGTTCGCTGGTTCGAATCCAGCCACTCCAGCCATGATGATGCGTCAATTTAGATGCAGCATAGGAAAAACGAGAAAAGCGGAGATTTCGAGAGATTTCTCCGCTTTTTTCGGTTCTGAAATTTTTCAAAATTTTGCAGATGCATTTCGGTGGTTTTCGATCTGTAGAAAGATTCGAACCGGCAAAATGCATTTTTTCATATGGATTTTCCGCATCATCAGATCTGTGTACGGATTCGAAGTGCCGCACAGTTTTCAGATGACTTCAAAATTTTTTCCCGTTTAAAAATTATTTACAAAGTCATAGATGCAACGGCATTTTGAACAGATTCGGACTCCTGCATTTTCCGTAAACCCAAAACCCGGAGTACAAAGCCATAGAACAGGCGGTGTTTTATACAGTTTATGATTTCAACTAATATTTTATTGTTTCTGCGGCAAATCTCCATTTTGGAGAAATAATAAAATATTGCTCTGTTGATTCTACCCCTGGTTTCTCGTATAATATAGTCACAAGTTCCGGAACTTGAATTTTTTCGAGAGGTGAAAACATGTACGAATGTAAGATCGCAGAAAAATTGGTGGAACTCCGCACTTCAAAAGGAGTCACACAGGAGGATGTGGCACAAAGCCTATCTATATCAAATAAAACTGTTTCGAAATGGGAAAACGGCGTCTCAACACCGGATCTCTCTATGCTTGTGGAACTTTCCAAATATTATGATGTCACGACCGATTTGCTTCTCGGACTTTCCGAGAAGAAAAATCAAAGCACGGAAGAAGAAGTTCTGTCTTTGTTTGAAGGACTTGACCGCCGCGAATCTGTGCTAAAAGCATTTGAAACGGTAAAATCACTGGTGCCTGCAATGTACAAAACGGTTTCTAAATATAACGATAATGTTTATGACAAAGAAAATATCTTTCCGTCAGAGATATCTCATTTTTATCGTTCTAACGTATCGCTCCATGAGTTTTTTGAGTTCGTTGCAAGTTCCGAAAACGTAAATATTGCAGTAATGATGCTTCGGAACAAAGCAAATTTTGCATGGATGAACGATCCGGACAAGCAAAAAGAAATCGTAAGAATATTCAAATTCTTGTCAGATAAAGATACATTATCCGTTCTTTATTATATACATTCCACGAACTGTTCCGAAAGTTTTACGGCAAACTATCTCTCAAATCATACGGGTATAAAGGAAGAACGGGTCTCTGAAATTCTTGACGAATTTTGTTCTTTCGGAACTTGCCATTGGGTAATGGCACACCTTGCCGAGGGGGAGGTCAAAATTTATGAGTGCGACGGTGACGGCATCATTTTGTCACTGATCTCCTTGGCATTTGAGAGAATGTGCGGCAGACCGTCCTACGAATACAACTTCAATGGAAGATGCAAAATGATCGGAGGTAAATAAGATGAGTTTATCGGGTAATATCAAAAGATTGCGTCTTGAAAAGAATCTGACACAAGAGCAGCTTGCTACAAAACTTGGAGTATCTGCGCAAGCGGTGTCAAAGTGGGAAACGAGCGATACATATCCCGATGGAGCACTTCTCGTTCCACTTGCGAGCGAACTTAATGTTTCTCTGGACGAACTTTTCGGAAATGATTCTGTTTCTATGGCAGATATTGCGGGTAGAATTGTGAAATTGATTCATAACACCGAAGCAAATGAGCGCTTCAATGTTGCGCGTGATATCGGTTGGCAGATTGAGCGAAGTTTGTTTAACTGCCGCATGGAGATTGAAAAAGAGTATGACCCCAATGAAATCAAGAATCAGAAAAACGCATCCTATATTCTTGACGATAACGGGTTCACAATCGTCTCTAATGGAAAAGAACCTTTCTTCTCTGTATTTCCGCAGCCGGCAGAGGGATACGGACATTTTTTGAAGGATAAAGAAGATTTGCAAAAAATCTTTACGGCACTGTCGCATACGGATACTATGAATGCTTTGATTTATTTGTATCACAAGACAGAGAATTATGTTTTTGAGAGCGCGGTTCTTGAAAGAGATTGCAAAATATCCAACGATCAGATCAATGCAGTGATAGAAGATTTGCTTACAATAAGGGTATTATGGAAGCAGGAACTCACTATGAACGGTGAAAGACGTATTTTATATTTTTCTCGTCCAAGCCACAAACTACTTGCTGTATTATTGATGACAAGAGAGATTGGTTATAAGGGCGCTTATAGTTTACAATCTCACAATCGGAACACGCCATTTTTTAAGGAATAAAGCAATATAGAGCCGAAAACGACTGTTTTGTCATCCTCGGCAAAACTACATAGACTTCGTTTGCAAGCATGGCACTGCGATGGGAAGTTTGTTCGTCCGCAATCAATCGGAGTGTCTGCATTCGACTGAGTAAAGAGATCAAAGGACTGAAAGGGTTTTCACTTTCACAGCCCACGGCATACTTGCACAAAGAATCTGTTGGCGAAAGGCGCCATGCCGAAAGATGTGCAGGAACTGCCAGGACATTCGGATTTGAACCGCACAATGGGCGTATGCGCTCACGCTACAAAGGAGACAAACGCAGTTGTTCAAGAGGAAAAGTGTTTCCGAAAAGTGCGTCCAAACCGGATTGCACGGTTCAGATATTTCAAACTTGCTGTTCCCCACCTTTCAGAACATTTCTCAAAAGACACGATATACTCCCTCTCTGAACGGAGAAAAATCAAAGCGGCTCCGATCTCACATGAGGCCGGAGCCGCTTTCTTTTTTGGTTGTTGAAGTGCGTTCCCTGAATCTTGATTCGTAATTTGCGATCGGCAACCCGCGGAGGGTTCTGTTTTCGGGGTTCCCTCTGCGCGCCGAAACGTCTCGGGTACAATTTAACGTTTCGGTGTTTCCGACCGGAACCGTTTCTTTTCAGCCCTGTTTTAACGCACTGCAGTAAATATGTGCATGAGGCAGGCGTTTTTGAAGTTCTTTCTGAGCAAGCGCAAGAAGTTCGGCGTTCGGAATATAACGGTCGTCCGTTTTTTCCTCCCGCCCCAATTCTAACGCTTTGGAGCCGCCGTATCGGTGATAGGGCAACAATTCGATGCCATCGAGCGTCTCGATCTTCTTTGCAAGTTCTGCAATTTTCTCGTAGTGCCACAAAAAATCGTTTACACCCTTTATAAGAATGCATCGCAGGCGAATCTTTGCTCCAAGAGCCGCCGCTGCCAGAAGATTTTTTTCAATAAGCAGATTGGATTTTCCCGTCCATTGCTCGTGAAGTTGTGGATCTGAAAGTTTCCAATCCCAAAGGAAAAGGTCACACATCGGAACGGCAGAGGGAAGAATTTCAGGATCAAAATACCCGCACGTCTCCACCGCCGTGCCAATGTCCTCCTCCTTGCAGGAGTGCAGAAGTTCCAATGCTTCCCGTGCCTGAAAGAAGGGTTCTCCGCCCGACAAAGTCACGCCGCCTGTTCCACAGTAAAAGGGACGGTCCTGCCTGATCACCGCTAGAAGTTCCCCAACGTTTTTTCTGCCGCCGGACAACGTCAATGCTCCCGCGGGACAGATTTCCGTACATTTTCCACAAACGTCGCAGACGTCATATGCCACGGTATGCCCGCCATGGTGACCATACCCGCCATGGTCACCATACCCGCCATGGTCACCATAC
>CANQNM010000072.1 GCA_947625265.1 uncultured Clostridia bacterium | reverse complement strand
CGCCGTCCCGCTCTGGCTGCCCTGCTTGCTCCCTTCGTTGTATTCACTGCGGTTTTTGGCGCGGGATGCTTTTTGCTCCCCACCGCTCTGTGGAAGTCTATATTCATTCTGCTGCTTGGGCTGCATATAGGCGGATGCGCAGGAGATCTGTACGGCGCGGCACTCTACTTGCTCCGCTTTAGGGACCCATATACCCTCATGCGCGATACCGGGCCGAAACAGATATTTTATGTGAAAGAACAGTAAAATTTTCCATGCGGCACTTTTGGGCTGCAAGACAGAAAAGTTTTTATACAAAAGGGCAGATCCCCAATAGGGATATGCCCTTTTGTTTGCGGAGTCCTTACAGAACTTCCCTGTCAGCAACTATCAAAGACAATTCTGAATTTCAAACCGCATCATGAAACAACCGCCGATACTCTGCTCTGTCTGCACGTCTATTCCGTATGTTCTGCCCATTCAATCCGTTCTGTCTGCCTATCTCTCCGTCCAGCCTGTCTGGTTCGTCTTGCCCATCTAGCCCGTCTAGACCGTACAGATTTGAATAGATGTCTGCTCAACCGCAGGTCAATCCCCACAGAAATCGCAGAAAAGCCATACGAAAATCTGTTATTCACTTTTGCCTTTAAGTCTTGTGACATAGAACCTCTCTTAAACCGGGGGCAGAACCGACATGCCCTCTTCATAACCGCTTTTTGGCCGATATGCTGTTTTTGACAACTGAAAAACTGTTTCTATGCTTTGGTTTTTGAATATTTTCGGTTCCATCCTCCAAAAATTTTCGTGCTTTGTGCAGTCCGGTTTTTTCGAAGAAAGATGTTCTTTGGAGTTCTTTTTTGCACCGAAAGTCTGTCAAGTGGTCATTTTTTCCTGTTTAATCTTATGATCTATAATGTGCCTGGAGGCCAGTTCCTTCTGCACATCCTCCACGGTGATGCCCATATCCGCCATCAACACCATGGCATGATAGGCAAGATCTGCCAATTCATACACTGTTTCCTTTTTGTCGTCGGCCTTTCCCGCGATGATAACTTCGGTGCACTCCTCCCCGACCTTTTTGAGAATCTTATCCCTGCCCTTGTTGAACAGATAGGTAGTATAAGATCCCTCAGGTCTTTCTTTTTTTCTGTCCAACAACAGACCGTACAGTCCCTGCAAACTGAACTCATCCAACTCCTTGCTGTGCCACAGAGGCCGCGTAAAACAGGAATCGGATCCGGTGTGGCAGGCAGGACCGTCCTTTTCCACCATCACAACAAGCGCATCCCCGTCGCAATCGGCAGTGATACTGACAATATGCTGGTAGTTTCCACTGGTTTCACCCTTCAGCCATAGTTGGTTTCTTGAACGGCTGAAAAAACAGGTCAAGCCCCTCTCCATCGAAACAGCAAGACTTTCCCTTGACATGTACGCCAGCGTCAGCACCTTTTTGTCAACGGCGTCCACAACCACCGCTGGAATCAGGCCCTTTTCGTCAAATTTTAAATCATTGATAGAAAGCATTCCAAACATTCCTTTCTGTTTTAGGATCAAACACTCTTGGAATCAGAAATTCATCAGGAATTTCATGATAAACGACGTATCCAAACACCGCCGCGTTTTTATTCGGAAAGACGCACCGGAATTCCGTTGTTCCGCAGTGTGCGTTTCAAATCCGGTATAAGAACCTGTCCAAAGTGAAAAACCGATGCCGCAAGTCCCGCATCAATCAAGGGAACTTCCCGAAACAGTTGCACGAAGTCCTCCGTGCAGCCCGCTCCCCCTGAAGCAATCACCGGTACGTTCACAGCCTGACATACCGCGTCAAGCATCTCAATGTCAAATCCTTTTTTCACACCATCGGTGTCAATGGAGTTGACAACCACCTCTCCAGCACCCGCCGAAACGCACCTTTGAATCCAGTCAATGGCCTCCATACCGGTGTTTTCTCTGCCTCCCTTGGCAAAGACACAAAAACGACGATCTACCCGTCTGACATCCACCGAAAGCACCACGCATTGATTTCCGTATTTCCGCGCTGCTGCTCCCACAAGGGACGGATCCCTGATGGCGCCTGAGTTGACGCTAACCTTGTCAGCGCCGCATTTGAGCACCCGGTCAAAATCCTCCACCGTATTGATGCCCCCGCCCACAGTCAGAGGGATAAAAATACTGCTCGCTACCTGCCGCAGAATGTCGGTGAAAAGTTTTCTTCCCTCAAAGGAGGCGGTGATGTCGTAAAACACCAACTCATCCGCGCCTTCCTCGGAATAGAACCGTGCCAACTCCACAGGGGAAGACACATCACACAGCCCTTCAAAATTCACTCCTTTGACCACTCTGCCGTTTCGGACATCCAAGCAGGGAATAATTCTTTTTGTGATCATTTTGCCTCCTCCAGCGCCTCGGAAAGATTCAACGCTCCCGTATAGTATGCCTTTCCCACAATGGCGCCATAGACGCCCATGGCGCGCAGCGCACGGATATCGGAAAGATTCGACACTCCACCTGACGCGGTTAGATGCACCCTGTATTTCGTTGAAAGGTCCCTATACAATGCAAGGCTTGTGCCCATCATGGCTCCATCCTTTGAAATATCGGTGCAGATTACATAACATACACCCAGATTCTGCATTTCTTCCATGAAAGCATCGAGTGTCACCGAGGATTGTTCAAGCCATCCTCTGATGGCGATGTACCCGTTTTTTACATCGGCGCTCACGGCAATCCTGTCGCCGTATTTTTCCACCGCCCTTTTCAGAAATTCCCTGTCAGTTACCGCCGCCGTGCCCAAAATCACTCTGGATACACCCTTTGACAAATAGGTTTGCACGGTTTCCATATCGCGGATTCCCCCGCCCACCTCTACAAAGAGCGGCGTGCGCCAAAGAATCTTCTGAATGACGGAAAGATTTGGCGTTCCCCCATTTCTAGCTCCCTCCAGATCTACAATGTGCACATGGGCAGCACCCTGTTTTGCAAAATCGAGGACAACTTCCGTAGGATCGTCGCTGTATACCGTCATGGCGTCGTAGTCGCCCTTATACAGTCTCACCACTTTGCCACCGTAAAGATCAATCGCCGGGAAAAGGATCATGAAGGTACCTCCTCACAAAACGCGCGCAGAATTGCAAGACCGATTTTTCCGCTTTTTTCGGGATGAAACTGACAGCCCATCACATTCCCTTTTTCCACAGCGGCAGTCAACTCCAGACCGTATTCGGCGGTTGCAATCACGCTGTCAGAACAGTTCGCCGCAAAATAGGAGTGTACAAAATACACGCAGTCCTCCTCCCGCACATACCGCAGCAGTCGACTCTTTCGTTGAATGTGCAGAGCATTCCACCCGATGTGCGGAATCTTAAAAGATGCAGGAATGTTTCCTTCAAGGGGTACGACACTGCCTGTAAGCAGTCCCAGCCCTTCATGCTCCCCGTATTCATAACTTTTTTCAAAAAGCATCTGCATGCCAAGACAAATGCCCAAAATATCTTTCCCTGCCGCCGCTTCCTCTTTCACTGCCCTATCCAGTCCCAAAACGCGCAGTTTTTTTGCCGCATCCTCAAAGGCGCCCACTCCCGGGAGAATCAACTTGTCGGCAAGGCGCAACTGGGCTTTGTCAGCGGTGACCGTCACCGACGCACCGATGCTTTCAAGGGAGGAACAAAGGGAGAAAAGGTTTCCCGCGCCGTAATCGATCACCGCGATCATTCCAAACTTCCTTTCGTTGAGGGAATTTCATCGGCAAAAGCCGGCTCGATGGCGACCGCCTGTCGCAAACTGCGGGCAGAAGATTTGAATACACCCTCGATGATGTGGTGTGCGTTGTTGCCGGCGATCTGCCGGATATGCAGCGTGACACCCGCTTCTCTGCAGAAAGCGGTAAAGAATTCAACGCAGAGTTCGGTGTCGAAATCTCCCACTTTGTTTTCCAAAATGTTCAGAAGCGGATAACATCCGCCCCTTCCGGAAATATCCGCCGCCGTGGCGATCAACGTCTCATCCATGGGCAAGAGCGCAGATCCGTAACGACATATGCCCCTTTTTTCTCCCAAGGCCAAAGCGAACGCCCTGCCAAGGCAGATTCCCACGTCCTCGACAGTGTGATGGTAGTCCACAATCGTGTCACCGACACAGCGGACCGTCAGATCAAATCTTCCGTGTTTTGCAAAAAGAGTAAGCATGTGGTCAAGAAACCCGCAGCCAGTATCGCAGCGTCCCTCACCTCTGCCGTCCAATTCAAGAAATAACGAGATATCTGTCTCCCCCGTTTTTCTCTTGATTTCCCCATTTCTCATTTTGATTACCCGCTTCCTTTCAGAAAGTATTTATTGAAAAACCAAGGTCTTCCCCTCAAAGAACTGTGAAACACACGCAGACGCACGGAGTATACGTGTGCGCAGAATGCGTAAAATACACGACCGTGCACGAAAGAGAACAATCCGGCGCAAATCCCGGGACAAAGGGAAAGCACCATCTTATAACCCTGCCTGTCTTCGGTTAGATCTGAAGTTCCTCAAGCAACGCTCTCAAGGTTTGCACCAACTGGTCCATCTGTTCCGCCGTTCCAACCGTGATGCGGTTATACGCTTCGATGCGTTTTTTCTGAAAATGACGCACAAGAATACCCCTTTTCTTCAGTTCGGCATAAAGTTTTTCGCCGCCAACAGCATGATGTCTGACAAAAATAAAATTCGCACTGGACGGCAGAACCTCAAAGCCCAGCAGCCGAAGTTCCCGCGTGGTCTTCTCGCGATTTCTGACAATCTTTCGGCAATTCTCCATATAGTACTCGTTTTCCTGCAATGCTGCTGTACCCGCCGCTGCCGTCATGCGGTTCACATTGTAGGGATTGGTGGAATAGCGTAACGTGTCCAAATCTTCTATCAGCGCCCTGTTTCCGATAGCAAAGCCCAACCGCGCCCCCGCCATGGAACGGGATTTGGAGAAAGTACCGATCACCAGCAGGTTATCGTAGGAATCCACCAATTTCACTGCGCTTTGCGCACCGAAATCCACATACGCTTCATCCACTATCAAAACATTTCCCCCTCGATTGGCGTCCGCGGCGATTTTTTCGATCTCTTCCAGCGACAAACTCAGTCCTGTGGGAGCGTTGGGGTTGGCGATAACTATTGTCTTTCCTATGCCTGTATAGTCGTCAGGATCAATCGAAAAATCCTCTTTCAGGGGAATCTCCTCATAGGGAATGCCGTTCAGTTTTGCGAACACTGGATAAAATCCGTAGGTGATGTCGGGAAAAGCCAAAGGACGCTGTTTGTCTGCAAAGGCCATGAAGGCGAGATTCAGCATTTCATCCGATCCGTTGGACACCGTGACCTGTTCCAGGCAAACCCCATACACTTTCGCAAGAGCGGCGCGCAGAGCGGAATTTCGTGGGTCAGAATAGAGAGACAATTTCTTTATCTCTTCCGTGACCGCTTTCTCAACTGTAGGCGAGGGAGGGAAAGGGGATTCATTGGTGTTCAGTTTAATGTACCGTCCGTCCGTTGGCTGCTCTCCCGGGGTATAGGGCACCAACTCCCTGAATTTTTTAGAAAAAAATTTGCTCATTTACAGAAAAGTGCCCTTCCTTTCACAAGTTCTCCTCAGAACGGATCAAAACGCTTTTCGCGTGGGCGTCCAGTCCCTCAACATTTGCAAATTTCGCGACTTTCTTTGAAACCTTCGAAAGAGCGTCGGAAGTGAAATACGTAAATTGAGTTTTCTTCACAAAATCGTCCACAGACAGGGGGGAGGAAAAGCGCGCGGTGCCGCCGGTGGGCAGGGTATGATTCGGACCCGCGAAATAGTCTCCCAGCGCCTCCGGACAGTTTTTACCCATGAACACCGAACCGGCATGCCGAATTCTGTCAAGATAATCAAAAGGATTGTCCACGCAAAGTTCCAGGTGCTCGGGCGCCAGGGCGTTGGCGATATCGATGGCAGCATAGAGGTTTTGTTCCGCGACAATAATCTTGCCATTGCGGTCGATAGACGCCCGCGCGACGGCGCTTCTGGGCAGGAGCGGCAGTTGTCGTTCCACTTCCTGCTGTACTTTTCGCGCAAACTCCCCGCTGTCCGTCACCAGCACCGCGCTTGCCATTTTATCGTGCTCCGCCTGAGAGAGAAGATCCGCCGCAACGAACTTCGGGTTGCACGTCGCATCCGCTACCACCAGAATTTCACTGGGTCCGGCAATCATGTCGATACTCACCGTGCCGAATACCTGTTTCTTAGCCTCCGCCACATAGGCGTTTCCCGGCCCCACGATTTTATCTACTTTTGGTACGGTATGCGTCCCGTATGCCAGCGCTGCGATGGCCTGCGCGCCCCCCATTTTGAAAATCCGATCTACCCCCGCGATTTTTGCTGCCGAAAGAATCGACGGATTCACCTTTCCGTTCTTTCCGGGGGGCGTTGCCATAACCAGTTCCCTGCATCCGGCGATTTTTGCCGGAATACTGTCCATCAGCACCGTAGAGGGGTAAGCCGCAGTTCCTCCCGGAACATATAGTCCCACCTTTTCAATGGGCAGGATTTTCTGTCCGATCAGCACGCCCTCCCTGTTGTTCACAACAAAACTGTTCCTCACCTGCTTCTCGTGAAACGTCCGTATGTTGGAGGCGGCTTCCCGCAAAATATCTAAGAATTCCCCGTCAGTCAGAGAAATCGCCTCTTCGATTTCTTCTTCACGCACTTCCAGAGTCTCGGGCGCCGCACCGTCGAATTTCAGCGTGTATTCCGCCAGCGCTTCGTCTCCCTTTTCTCTCACATTCCCGATGATTTCCCGAACCGTCTCCTCCACATTTTTTTCAGCGACATTCCTTGAAAAGATCTCGCTGTCCGGTACCTCACCATAGTTATAGATTCTGATCATTCCGTTCTATCTGCTCCTTCATATTCATCGCAATGTTTTCAATTTCTTCTCCCTTAAATTTGTACCCGGCTTTGTTGGCAATCAATCGCGCGCTGATGGGAAGAATCTCCTCGATCACCTCGAGATTGTTTTCTTTTAAAGTTGTTCCAGTTTCAACGATATCCACGATCACATCGGAAAGTCCCAGAATGGGGGCAAGTTCAATGGAGCCATTCAGTTTTATGATGTCGATATCCCTTCCCACACGGGCATAGTAGGCACTTGTAATGGAGGTGAATTTTGTGGCAACCCGGAGGGTTTTCTCTCCACTGTCATAGAATCCCACGGGTGCAGCCACCGCCATTCGACATTTGCCCACTCCAAGATCCAGAAGTTCATAAACGTCCGGCTCATATTCCAGTAAAATATCCTTGCCGGCAACGCCGATATCGGCGCATCCTCGCTGAACATATATGGCGACGTCCGAGGGTTTCACCCAAAAATAACGCACTTGTTTTTCAGGATTCTCAAAAATCAGTTTCCGATTGTTTTCCCGGATGGCGGGACAGTCATATCCCGCTCTTTCAAACATGGCGTATACCTTCTCCCCAAGCCTTCCCTTGGGCAGCGCAATATTCAGCATGGATCATCCCATCCTTCCATTTTTACCAATTCTTTGAATCGAAGTCCGGGCGGAACGCCTCTCTGTGCGCTTACGGTTTTTCCGGCGTCGGCATATCTCCTGACTGTATTTGCCAACTGCTTTTTATCGGTATGGTCTCCATAAAGAAGAAGAACTTCCACGTCGTATTCCTGACGGGCGCTTTCCAACTGTTCCAGCAAATCCAGATAAATTGCGAACCCCACTGCCCCCGAAGTACGCCCGATTCTTCGCATCAGGTTGTCATACCTTCCTCCTGACAGCACGCCTTCGCAGACGCCGTCAAGGAATCCCTTGAACACAATGCCGTTATAGTACCGCATGTCGTTGACCACCGAAAAATCAAAAACTACCCGATCGCCGAAAGGTTGACCGTCGAGCATCTCAGAAAGTTGCACAAGTTCATTGAACGCCTCACGGGAGGAAGGGCCGCAGATCCTATCCAGTTTTTCCAAAACGTCGCCGCGCCGTCCGTAAATTCCGATCAAGGACTCCAGTTTTTCTCCGTCCTCCTCATTCATCCCCTCTCTTTTGCACAGAGCCCGAAGGTCGTGCGCATTTTTTTTCGCAATGTACCGCACGACTTCATTTTGAAAGGACTCATCACCGCCGACGTCTTCCAAAACGCCAGAGAGCACACCCAGATGGGAAATTTCAAGAACAAAAGATTCCGAAATCATTTCAAGACTCTGTGCCGAAAGAGAAATCGTTTCAAAAACGTCGTAGAGATCAATGTCCCCGATACATTCCAGTCCCGTCTGCATGATTTCTTTGTATCGATGGGTACCGTCCGACACCCGGTAAACGTTTTCATTGTAGCAAACCTTCTGCTTGACACCCGGAAGATCTATTCCGTTTTTGATGATTGAAAGAGTCACATCGGGTTTTAACGCCATCAATTTGCCGTTGGTATCGTTAAAGGTGATGATCCGGTCGCTTACAAGAAAATCCTTGTTCCGTACATACAATTCATATTCTTCGAATTTGCTCATTTTGAACGGAAGATAACCGTATGAGCGATAGAGAGAACGAAGTGAAAAAATCGCCCGCTCCTCATTTTTCAACAGTTTTTCGTCAAACATCTTAACGCTCCTTTCGTTTTTCCTCCATTTCGGTTTCCTTAAAAGGGGTTTTCCAAGTTTTCCTCAAATTCAGAGACTTTTAAGGCACGGGGATCGAGGCGAAGCCGGTTTGCGCGGCGGATTTTCGCTCATGCGGCAAAAAATCCCTGAAAATACAGAAGGTATTTCCTTTGGGCTTTTTCTTCCCTAGACAAAAATCTACTCGCCGGAAACTGCCGCGCACTCCACGGGAAAAATTTTTTAGGTGATTTTCTGTACGGAGGAAACGGCTTTGCTGGTGTATGGCAACGACGAACATGGGAAAAATTCCGAAGATGGCTCATGTGGAGCGACTTCGGTTGCCCCCGTTCCCTTAAAACTTCAACGCTGTTTCTCAAACTCTTTCCGGAAACACCCAAAGCCCCGATCCATCCCTTTGTTTATCCGTCGCTTTGCTTCCGTTTGTTTGCTTTACTGCTTTAACGAAGTAGCATGATATCACAAAGAATTATAGCATAGAACTTTCTGCTTGTCAAGAGTAACAAAAGAGAAAACTGCATCGGCCGAAACTTTCGTTTCGGCCGAGCGCACGACCGTCGGGCGATCGTTTCACATCCTTTATTTTTTGCCTCTGTCCTTTCCTCCGCACTCCGCGGCGACAGACTTCAAAACTTCGCGCCCAACATCCGCGTGCCTGTACGCTCGTACGTCCGTGCGTTCTCATGTCCGTTCTTTTGCACAAGGATTTTCCGTGTTCGCAGATCGGACTGGAGAACACTGGCCGCACACAAATCCTCAAAACAATCCGATGATTCTGCCTTCCCCGTCCACGTCGATCTTTTCTGCGGCAGGTGTTTTCGGCAGTCCCGGCATGGTCATAACGTCTCCGGTGAGCGCCACAACAAATCCGGCGCCGGCAGAAATTTTGACGTTTTTCACAGTCACCGTAAAATGTTCCGGCGCGCCAAGTTTGAGAGGATCGTCCGAGAAACTGTATTGAGTTTTTGCCATACAGACAGGACAGTTTCCAAAACCCATTGACTCGATTTGTGCAATCTGTTTTTTTGCCGCGGGCAGATACACGACTTTTTCTCCACGGTAAACCCTTTTCACAATGGCTTCGATTTTTCCCTCCAAGCCCAGTTCATTTTCATAGCAGAAACCGAAGGAATTCTCCTCCTCTTCACAAAGACGAACCACTTCCCTTGCCAGGTCTACACCGCCGTTTCCTCCCTTTGCCCATACATTCGAAAGACATGTCCGAACGCCCAGCGTGCGGCATTTGTCGATGATGGATGAAATCTCTTTATCGGTATCCGTGGGGAAACGGTTCACCGCCACAACGCATGGCAGTCCGAACACCTCCCGGATATTTGAAACATGCCGAAGCAAATTGGGAATTCCTCTTTCCAGTGCTTCAAGATCTTCTTTTTCAAGTTCAGCCTTCGAGAGTCCCCCGTGCATTTTCAATGCCCGGACGGTAGCGACAACCACCACGGCGTCCGGCCTCAACCCTGCCATACGGCACTTGATGTCAAAAAATTTCTCGGCGCCCAGATCCGCTCCGAATCCCGCTTCGGTAACGGCATACTCTCCCGTTTTCAAGGCCATTTTCGTAGCGATCACCGAATTGCAGCCATGGGCAATGTTGGCAAAAGGGCCTCCGTGCACAAATGCCGGCGTTCCCTCAAGGGTCTGCACAAGATTGGGCTTCAGCGCGTCTTTCAAAAGCGCAGTCATCGCTCCGGAAGCCTGCAGATCTCCCGCCGTGACCGGATGATCGTCAAAAGTATATCCCACGATCATGCGCGAAAGGCGGTTCTTGAGATCGGGAAGTGAATCGGCAAGACAAAGCACCGCCATGATTTCCGACGCCACCGTGATATCAAAACCGTCCTCCCTCGGCACGCCGTTGGTTTTTCCCCCCAATCCGTCGACAATATACCTTAACTGTCTGTCATTCATATCCAGACAGCGTAATCTTCCGTACGTCTATGCCCAGCCTATTTCCCTGATGAATGTGGTTGTCTAACATGGCCGCAAGGAGATTGTTGGCGGCCCCGATGGCATGAAAGTCCCCCGTGAAGTGCAAATTGATATCCTCCATGGGTACCACCTGCGCCATGCCGCCGCCGGCGGCCCCGCCTTTGACGCCAAAAACCGGACCAAGGGACGGTTCTCTCAGAGCGACCACCGACGCTTTCCCGATTTTTCGCAGCGCATCCGCAAGACCGATGGTAGTGGTAGTTTTTCCCTCTCCCGCG
>CANQNM010000071.1 GCA_947625265.1 uncultured Clostridia bacterium | reverse complement strand
GTAGTAGGGCGCGTGTATCGAGAGGCGGATATTGTTCTCGGTCGCCAGGGTCCTGATCTGATACCCGTCGCTCTGCTGCCCGGAAGAACTCATCTCACCCGTGTTGATCACGTAGGCGATGTGTCCTTGGCGTAGGGCGTCCCGGATCTCCGAAGAACCCTCGCCCAGTTTTTTCAGAACCCTTGTCCTGATGCCATTCTCCCTTAAAAACCGGGCTGTTCCGCCGGTTGCCTCAATATTGAAGCCCAGATTGTAAAACCGTCGAATCAGCGGCAACGCCTCCTCTTTGTCCTTGTCCGCCACCGTCACAAACACCGTGCCATAGTTCTGCAACTTCATGTCAGACGCCTGAAGAGCCTTGTAGAGCGCCCGATTCAGTTTATCATCGTAACCGATCGCCTCACCCGTGGACTTCATTTCGGGGGACAGATAGGCGTCCAGTCCCCTGATTTTGTTGAAAGAAAACACGGGAACTTTCACATACCACCTCTTCTTCTCCTCAGGGTAAATGTCGAATATTCCAAGTTCGCGCAAAGATTTTCCCAAAATCACCTCGGTAGCGATATCCGCAAGACTATACCCCGTAGCTTTGGATAAAAAGGGGACAGTCCGGGAGGACCGCGGGTTGACCTCGATGATGTACACCTTCTCCTCCCTGTCTACAATGAACTGGATGTTGTACAGTCCAACAATTCCAATGCCTAATCCTAATTTTTTTGTATATTGAAGAATTGTTCCTTTAACTTTCGGGGAGATACTGAACGTGGGGTACACGCTGATGGAATCACCGCTGTGAATGCCTGTCCGCTCCACCAACTCCATAATTCCCGGAACGAAAATATTTCTCCCATCGCAAATCGCGTCCACTTCCACTTCCTTGCCGATGATGTATTTGTCTACCAGCACCGGCTTTTCTTTGTCGATTTCCACCGCCGTTTTCAGGTAGTGACGCAATTGCTCCTCGTCCGATACGATCTGCATGGCACGGCCGCCCAACACGAAAGAGGGACGCACAAGCACCGGATATCCGATTTCCTTTGCAGCGTTCACGCCGTCCTCGATGTCGGTCACCGCCTTGCCCTTGGGCTGGGGAATATTCAGAGAGAGAAGAAGTTTCTCAAAAAGATCCCTGTTTTCCGCCCTGTCGATAGCCTCGCAATCTGTGCCAATGATTTTTACACCTCTCTCGGCAAGGGGCTTGGCCAGATTGATGGCAGTCTGTCCGCCAAGGGATGCGATCACGCCTTCCGGTTTTTCAAATTCAATGATATTCATCACATCCTCAGGCGTCAGAGGTTCAAAATAAAGTTTATCGGAGGTTTCATAGTCGGTCGAAACAGTTTCGGGGTTGTTATTGATGATGATAGCCTCAAAACCCGCCTTGCGAATCGTTTGAACGGTATGTACGGTGGAATAGTCAAACTCCACGCCCTGACCGATTCGAATCGGTCCGGCGCCCAGCACTACAATTTTTTTCTTCTCGGTACGCACCGACCGATTCTCTCCCTCGTATGAGGAGTAAAAATAGGGAATGTACGCGCCGGTATGCAGCGTGTCCGCCATGCGATAGAAGGGCATGATCCCCTTTTCCCTGCGCAGATTGAAAACGGTGATCTCGTCGGTATTCCAAAGTTTCGCTATATACTTATCGGAAAAACCAAGTTTTTTCGCGTTTTTCAACTGTTCCACATCCATGGGGGAAATAGAAAGTGATTTTTCCGCCGTACAGACGGTTTGGAGCGCTTCCAAAAACAGCCGGGTGATCCTGGTCACCTCATACAGTTTTTCCACGTCGATGCCACGTCTGAGCAGTTCCGTCACAGCGAAAATTCCGTCGTGCCGGAATTCGGAAATGTAGTCGAACAGTTCCGCATCCGACAAACTGTCGAATTTTTTCAAATGGAAGTGATCCGCGCCGATCTCCAGTGACCGCACCGACTTCAAAAGACACTCGCAGAGATTGGAACCGATTCCCATAACCTCCCCCGTCGCCTTCATTTGTGTGCCCAGAATGTTCGAGGCGGCGGGAAACTTGTCAAAAGGAAATCTTGGAAGTTTTGCCACGGCATAGTCCAAAACAGGAACGGTCGCCGCCGTGGTGTTGGCGATGCGAATCTCCTCCAACGTCATGCCCACGGCGATTTTTGCCGTCACCTTGGCGATGGGATATCCGCTGGCTTTTGAAGCGAGCGCCGACGAACGGGATACCCTGGGATTGACTTCAATGAGATAGTATTCGTCGGAATCGGGGGAAAGGGCAAACTGGATGTTGCATCCGCCTTCGATCTTCAGGGCCCTGATCAGTTTGACCGCGCTATCGTTAAGCATCTTCATCTCGTGTTCATTCAGCGACATGATCGGGGCGACGACGATAGAATCTCCTGTATGTACTCCAACCGGATCTACATTCTCCATACCGCAGATGGTGATTACATGATCCTCACCGTCACGCATCATTTCAAACTCGATTTCCTTAAATCCCTTTACGCTTTTTTCCACCAACACCTGATGCACGGGAGAGAGTCTGAAAGCATTGACGCCAATTCTCAAAAGTTCTTCCTCGTTTTCCGCAAAGCCGCCGCCAGTTCCTCCGAGGGTAAACGCCGGGCGTAAGACCACCGGATACCCGATCTCTTCCGCCGCCGTCTGCGCCTGCTCCAGAGAATAGGTGATCTGTGATGGAATGGTCGGCTCTCCGATGCTTATGCACAGTTCCTTGAACAGTTCTCTGTCCTCCGCCTGTTCGATACTCCTGCTGCTTGTACCCAGAAGTTCTACCTGACATTCCTTCAAAACACCCTTCTTCTCCAACTGCATGGCCAGATTCAGGCCAGTCTGACCCCCGATTCCGGGAATGATGGCATTCGGCCGTTCATAGCGCAGAATTTTGGCGATGTACTCCAGCGTCAGCGGTTCCATGTACACTTTATCGGCAATGGCGGTGTCGGTCATGATGGTGGCAGGGTTGGAATTGCAGAGCACCACCTCATATCCTTCCTCTTTGAGTGCCAGACATGCCTGCGTGCCCGCGTAGTCAAACTCTGCCGCCTGGCCTATGACAATGGGGCCGGAGCCGATGATCATAATTTTCTTCAAATCTGTTCTTTTGGCCATGATTCTGATTGTTCCTTTCTGAATTCCCGTAGGTTTGAATTTCCGTAAGTCTGAATCTTTACAGGTCTTAAATTTCTTAGGTTTAAACACTCCCCGATCTGAATCTATGTGGAGTCCGTGCTCCATGCCGCCCGCGCCATTCCGCGGTACACACATGCGGTTTTGTAAGGGAAAGGGGGTCCCCGCCACGGCAGAGGGTCTGCCTGTTTGCGCGTTCGCGTTTGGATGCATTTTGCATTTGCAGATGTGTTCTGTCATCGGGGATTTCGTCCGGCTGCCACAAAAACTCAGTTTTGCAAAATTTGCCTCCCGTTTTCGTAGACGACCTGTCCGCCGCAAACGGTGAGAATGCATTTCCCGTATACCGTCATCCCCTCAAAAGGCGTGCTTCTTCCTTTGGAAAGGAATTCCGCTGGGTCGATCTTATAGGAAGTATCAGTCTCAAAAACCGTGAAATCTCCCCTTTGGGGGATATCAAAACGGTTTCTTGGCCGGAGGCTCATGAGTTCCGAGAGTTTTTCCACCGTCAATATTCCCTTTTTTACAAGTTCGGTATAAAGGACGGGAAACGCCGTTTCAAGGCCCACAACACCAAAGGCGCTGCCGGCCAATCCTCCCGACTTTTCCTGCGCGCTATGGGGCGCATGATCGGTGGCGATCATGTCCACCGTTCCGTCGATCAGTCCCCTGATCAGCGCCTCGCGATCCTCTTTGGATCGGAGAGGGGGATTCATTCTGAAACGGCCTTCCTCCTGCAGATCTTCGTCGCAAAGCACCAGATAGTGCGGCGCCGTCTCACAGGTGACGTCAACTCCCTCTTTCTTAGAGCGCCTGATCAACTCCACACCCTCCTTTGTGGAGACGTGACAAACGTGGTAACGTACACCCGTTTCCTTTGCAAGGCGCAGATCCCTCTCAATCTGTATGTATTCGCTTTCGGAGGAAATACCTTTGTGTCCGTGTGCCCTTGCGTACGCCCCATCGTGAATATATCCACCCGAAAGCAGACTGCTGTCCTCGCAGTGGGCGGCAATAACCTTCCCCAAAGCCTTAGCGCATTCCATTGCCCGTCTCATCAACTCCTCGCTCTGCACACCCCTGCCATCGTCCGAAAAAGCGCACACAGCATGGGAAAGTTCCTCCATTGCCGAAAGTTCTTCTCCCTCTTCGCCCCGTGTGATGGTGCCGTAAGGGATCACCTCGATGCAGGCGTCCCGTTTTATGATTTCCAACTGCGCCTCCAACCCTTTCAGACAGTCCGGCGCAGGACGAAGGTTGGGCATGGTGCAAACCGTGGTATACCCCCCGCGTGCGGCGGCCATACAGCCGGTTCTGACGGTTTCCTTATAAGAAAAACCCGGTTCGCGAAAATGCACGTGCACATCGCAAAAACCGGGCAAAACCACATATCTTTCAGAAATCGCGGGGAGTTTCCCGCCATTGGAAATAAAAGAGAACACAAGATCCGCAATTTCAGAACATTTGATCATTGAAATATCAAACATCGAAGATTCACGTCCTTTCCCGTGTTTTAAGCATCTACGTTGGGAAACGCTCCGCAAAGCGCGTTCGGTGTCTGCCGAACAGATGCCGCTTCCCCCTCGGAACAAACAAAAAGTCCTGTCGGAAACGACAAGACCGGACACCCCATCGACAAAGAAAACGTCACCTACTCCGCATTGGAAATCCGTCTTGTCAGTATCTCCGTACCAACTTAAAAACTTTATTTGAATTCTACCACAGTTTTTTCCGTTTGTCAAGGCACTTACCGAGATTTAAAGAAAAAACGGTCAAAAACGTGAATTCCCAAGGTAAATTCCACAGTGGAATTTACTTTGGAAATCCACGCAAAACTAGTTTTGCACAAAGTCACGATGAAAACGAATTGACAAGCGGGGGAAAGCGTGATATAATCCTGCGTAAGCACGCAGGCGCGATCTTTTTGGAAGAGAAGAAAGGAAAGGTGAAACAATGAAAGGTTTTGTCAATTGTAAGGTATACGTGGAAGGTGAGGGCATCGTCCGACGGTCGCTGGGATTTGAAAAGGGAAAAATCGCGTACATTGGAGAAGATCCGTCGGGCATTGAACCGCTGGAAACTCTCAGAGAGGATCATGTAGTCGTCCCCGGTTTCATCGACGAACATATTCACGGAGCTGCGGGATGCGACGCCATGGACGGCAGCGAAGAGGCGCTCTCCTCCATTGCAAAGGCGATTGCAAGTGAGGGAACGGTGGGATTTCTCGCAACCACTATGACCCAGTCCCCTGAGAACATCGGCAAGGCCATGTCCGCCGTGAAGGACTATAAGAAACACAGCCATCCGGAAGGGGCGGAGGTTTTGGGCATACACCTTGAAGGACCTTTCATCTCTAAAAAGCACGTGGGCGCGCAGCCCATCGAATATGTGGCAACCCCTTCCGTCGAAACTTTTAAGACGTACAATGAAATGAGCGGAAACGCCATAAAAATCGTCACAATGGCGCCAGAAGAGGAAGGTGCTCTTGAACTTATCTCCTATCTGTCAAAAAACCGCATTGTCGCCTCCATTGGACACACCGATGCAACCTACAAAGACATAACAAAGGCATTGGAACACGGGGCAAAAAACATCACCCACACCTTCAACGCCCAAAAGCCCCTGCACCACAGGGAAATTGGCACGGTGGGAACGGCGCTTTTGACAGACGCACTGAACTGCGAACTGATCTGCGACACCATCCACGTGTCTGTTCCCGCCATTAAACTGGTGATCAAGAACAAACCTCATGACAAACTGACACTGATCACCGACGCTATGCGGGCCAAACACATGCCGGACGGCGAATCGGAACTGGGCGGACAACTGGTCATCGTCAAAAACGGAGAAGCCAGACTTGTAGACGGAACCCTTGCAGGTTCTGTACTGAAGATGAATCACGCCGTCAAAAACATCGTCACTCTTTGCGATGTACCCTTCACCGACGCTATAGACTTTGCCACCGTCAACCCGGCCACGACCCTGGGGGTAAACGATCGCTTAGGATCCATCAAAACGGGCAAGGACGCCAGCGTCGCCGTAATCAGTGAAAAAACCTTTGAAATCGCAATGACAGTCAGAAACGGCAATATCGTATACAAGACGTAAACTTTTTGACAGTACCAATTCCGCCGAACTTCAAAAACTATAAAAATACATACCCGCGCATTTTCCGCCGCACACTTTCAAAACAGAGTTGCGGCGGTTTTTTGCTCAAAAAACCCTTTTTGCTCCGATGAAAACTTTATTTACCGCCTTGTTAAAACTTTATTCATGCAGAAAATCATTCAAACCATAAAGGAAACGTGCGAATTACTTTGCGATGGAACATAACAAAAGTTTTTCACGAACTCGGCTTTGGCAAACCGTACGGTAACAAGAAACTTGCAAACAAACCGGTTCTGAACCGGAGAAGATGCAGTCAGGAGCATTCCCTCTGATCATCTGACAATACGGAGTATTTGTAAAAGTGTTATAGACGGAAGACGCCTGATGGCACAAAGGGTATGCCGTTTTTACGGTTTTCACCGTATGAAAAATACAATACACGTTAAATTTATGTGAAAAACCTTGATCTTGCAGCGATTTTATGTTACATTACATTCTATTCAAAGGATTTTGTATTTTTGCGCACGTTTTTTCTCTTTCAACCGTTATACAGGGGGAGAAAATCGTGAAACAAGGTTTATCCGGATTGAATTTCTGACATTGAACCGGGAAAAGCGCAAGAGAACTGCCCAAAGAAAAAACGTCCGAAAGGGAGTTGTTTTATGAATTTAGAAGAATATTTGTACGGCAAGGTGTATCCCATCATACAGTCGTGGGACGAAAAGGGAATTTACGCCATTTCGTTTTACGTGTATCACAACGAATGCAATATATACAAGGGTATTCCGAATTTTCCGGAATTCAGCGTAGGGTACAACACGGAAAAGGGGTGCAGCAGCGCTCCCAAGGACAGTGAGGAACGGTGGAATTTCGCTTTTTGGAAGCAGAACAATGTTCCCGTGATTGATGCCGCAAAGGCCGTGGATGGCGCTTCGTTTTTGCTTGACTGGTATCGGGAAAAGAACATCACTGATATCGGTGTTGAGGATGAGGAGGGTATGTATGATGAGAACATGAACTACATCGGGAAAGGTCCGGCGGGATATGATGAACTGCTGCGTGCGGTTTCCGACGTTGCGAGACGTCTTCAAACAGAGGGGGTTATCCAAAAGAAGTTCGGACGCATTCCGATCCTTGTGCATGCCTTGGAATATAACCGAAGTGTAGAGGAGGCAACCCGCAATGCCAATCCCAACGGTGAAGCAGACGATTTTTTAAACTATTTAAACTATCAGAAGTCATGCGGCGGCGATTCAAGCGCACCGCATAGGGATAGGGACAAAAAATACCCGGCTTCCCTGTTCTGGATAGGTTTTCTGATGAATTTTATCCTGAAATATACTTTTTTGCTTCTGCCCGCTCTTGTTTTGATGATTGTAGGGATCTGGGTGAAGATTTGCCTTGCCGTCGGGTTGATTTTGCTTTCTCTGGATCTGCTTCTTTCCCTTGCTGAACAACTTCGCATGAGATCTGTCACTCTGCACAGCCAAGATCCGGAATTTAATGATTTTCAGGATGCGATTCTTTCAAAAAATTGGTCTGGCAACATCAAAAAGACCGTCGAAGAAAAAATGCGGGAGCAAACAGACTCAAACGACCCCCCAAAGGAATAGGAATTTATGTTTTTGCGGGCAGTTTTCCCCCAAAAGGAATTTTTGCGCTTTT
Organism: uncultured Clostridia bacterium; assembly: GCA_947625265.1. Taxonomy (GTDB): domain Bacteria; phylum Bacillota; class Clostridia; order Oscillospirales; family CAG-272; genus UBA11512. Next base: position 3,138 of record CANQNM010000071.1, on the reverse strand, counting down.
ACGGCTTTACGCTTCCGTGCCTTTGCATTTTTGCGCCAAAATATCTGCCGACAGGCTCTGTGAACCTGTCGGTTTTTCTTTGCGAAATTCCTACGCAAAGCGGTTCTATGCAAGTCTGCCGGATATGCGGCAAAGCGAAAGGGCGTTTTTTTGGAAAAATCACGCAGTCAGGTATCACATTGCCGCGGCTTTGCACATAAAGTGACATAGGAGGGATATAAAAATGCAAAACAAAATTCAACGTGCAATAGCGTATATAAGCGGCGGGGATTCGGATCCGAAGATCCGCGGCACGGTTCGTTTTTTTCAAAGACCTGACGGCGTGCTGATTGCGGCGGACATCAGCGGCCTGCCGGATTCCGAAACGGGCTTCTTTGCTTTTCACATCCATGAGGGTGGAAACTGCCGCGAAGTTGGATTTCCCAACACAGGAAGCCACTACAACCCCGATAACCGGGAGCATCCGAACCACGCGGGAGATCTTCCGCCGCTGTTGTCAGCAAACGGAAGAGCGCTCCTTGCGGTGCTGACAAACCGTTTTACAGTAAATGATATCATAGGACGGACGGTAGTAATACACAGTAATCCGGACGATTTCACGACACAGCCGTCGGGAAACTCCGGAACAAAAATCGCCTGTGGGGTCATTCGCAGATGAGCATACGCAGATAAAACTCAGGGGCGGGAAAACATTTTTGCGGCGCGCCGTAAAAGGGCCAAAGGGTGCAAAAAACGCCGTGGGAAAGAGCGAAAGCATATACCGGAAAGAAAATAAAAATCATTTTTATATTTTCCTTTTTACATTTTGCTTTTTTGTGGTAGAACAACACACAGAATTCTCTACCCGCGCACAGTTGGATAGCGCGTCAGACTACGACTCTGAAGTTCGAAGGCTCAAATCCTGTCGGGTAGGTCAAAAATCGGCAAGGCTCACAAGGAACTTGCCGATTTTTACTTTTTCACTTTTCATGTTCCACTCTTTGCAGTAACCTATTGTGAACCTATTGTGCGCACGATTGCGTTTATCGGTAACTCGACAGTGTTGTCCTTTTGCGCGCAGTGCAGATTGATCTTCCGTGGGATTTCTGTCTTGCGTTTGGATGTCCTGATGTCAGGCATTTTTTTATGGGAAAGTTCTCGATGAGGGGCTTTTGATAAAATATACGCGCTGGCACGACAGAGCGGCGGTGCGGCGGACGGCGCCGGGAGACTTTGATTTTTTCGCCGTGTTTTTTGACAGTTTTCCCGAAAACAGTGTGTGAAGAGCAACGAAACAGTGGCTGAAAACATCTCTCAATCATTGCTTCATATCTTCCATTGTGCCGATGAATAAAGGAATCGCCCTTTCACAGTCGATCAGCATATAGACAAAAGGTCGGTCAAGAACCACCTGTTTTCTTTGGTTAGGCACCGTATATGGGCTGCCCTCGTTTACCCCAACAATGGTCACTGCCCCCGCCCTCGTTCCTTTTTCACCTACCGAGAAAAAGGTTTTGTGCAGGATACGGCTGATAAAGATATTTCCGGACGTCGAAGTTCCCAGTCCTTCAAACTCGGCTTCATTCGGATCGAAGGCTCTGGACATTCCCATTTTTTCAAGAATCTTGGACATCTCCGCGCCATATTCGATTTCAAACTTCGGGAGCAAGGTTTCAACGGGGGTATCTTTCGGATTTTTAAGCAAAGCGTTTAGAGTCTGACCGTCAAGAGAAGCGATATATTCCGACATGCTGACGCCCTCTTTGGGAAGTAGGGCAACAAAAGAACATTTTCCGCCCTCATAGAGTTTCATGAATCCGGCAGCTTTCTTATACTCAAGATAACTGTTCTCTGTGCCGCGCATGAATTGAACATTCTGCCTTTCTCCGTCTTCTCGCGTAAACATTCCCTCCTCAGTCTCGCTGTAAAATATGCGCCAGTTGGCGTCGAAAACAAGGGCATTTACAAGGTACATAATATCTTCCGGTGAAATCTCCTCTAAAATTGCCGGAATCATTCCATCGGTATTCTTTTTTACCCAATTATTGATGTCCTTGCAGGTCTGGATGTTGAAAGACGTTTTATAGACGGCGGCTTCGTAGTAATCGGCATTGGTTTGCAAGAAATTTTGATTTATGGTAAACTCCTTGCTATCGTTGAACCAAATAGAATTGGCAAGGTGCAGTACGAGATTTTCCCCCTTTTTCGCTTTCGGCAGACACTGTCTGTAACTGGAAAGATAAGAATTCCATTCCTCCACGGTCATGCCCGTCAGCGTCTCCATCTGCTCCCGCGTTTCTCCCCTCGCACCGTTTGCTGTCATAGCCAGAGCATAGAGAAGAGATAGGGGAGAAATCAAGGCATTTTTGCCCTCTTCTTCACTCGCCCTCAAAAGACGAAGCGCAAAATCCATCAAAATCCCGTCCGCCTTCGAATTCTCCGCATGTGTTTTTGCCAAGAATCCCGAGCATCCGACGATATTCATCACCATGGCGCAGAGAAGCAGAAAACTGACAAAAATTGTGCCTATGCGTGTTTTCTTTATTTTTTTCACTTTCATTTTTTCGCCTTTCAATCGTAGGAGAATTCTTCTTCCGGAAGCGCCTTCCATTCTTCGGTTGCGGTGAGAATTTCCTCAATGGCTTTACAGACACTGAGAAATCTTTGCCCTTTCGGGTTGTCCGATTCGTAGAGGAGCGCGATATTCTTCGCCGTGACGGTTTTCCGAACTTTGTTGGTGCGGACGGTCAGGATCAGGGTCATGGACGGGGACGATACTATGCCCTCTTTATGAGGGTTGTATGTGTCGGGATAGGTTGTCACATGAAGACCCGCCAGCATATCGTATATTCGCTGTTTCTCCTCTTTTGTCAGACGGTGTGTGGTGATATAATCTGCCGGGTGGGTCGTATCGGTAGTCTTGATCAGTTTTCCGGTTTTGCTGTCGTAGGAGTTGATCCCATTGCACTCCCATGTGAGCGAGAAGGAAAAACTGTCCAAAGCGCCGAATTGGCTCCTGTCTCTATATGTGGTGTCCGGTCCTGCGTTATCTTGACCATTGTATGCCGTATTATATGCTGGTCTGCCTTCGTTCACATTGGGAGGGCAGTCAGAGTTCGGCGCAGTTTCAGATAGTTTTGCCACAGGCAGCAGCGCAAC
>CANQNM010000070.1 GCA_947625265.1 uncultured Clostridia bacterium | reverse complement strand
GTGGTGTGCGTTGCCGGGGTAGTCACCTTGCCCCCGTCCCAGGTATGGGGTTCAGTTTCGACACTGTCGCCCAGAACGCATTCACGGCTGTGCGTATTGTCTCCGTCGCTCTTCCAATCGCCGTATTCATGAACATGCTCATAAAGATCCACATCCTTGGAAGGCATTTCGGTATAGGTCTTGCCCTCTTTGTCGTACCAACCGTTCTCGCCGTGCCCGGCAAGTGCCGTTGCACCCTTGAGAAGTTCAAGGCTCTCGCCCGCAGGCAGGAAAGTGGTAAACAGCGTATCGCCTTTGGTGTCATGATAACTGACCCTGAAGAAATCTTTCACAGTGACCGTCACATTGATGTCTTCCACATGTGCGTCCTGCTTGAGATAATCCACCCAACCCTCAGGAAGGCTCTCAAACCGAGAGGAAACCCGGTTAGCAAATCCCTGAACAGTCATTTCCTCATGGACGTTCAGGAAGAACTCGCCATTGCCCTTATAGCAGTCGGCAAGAGACGTCAGTCCTCCGACGGTGGCGGATTTATCCGCAGCTTTGATAACATAACTCTTTAACTTTTCAAGTTTGGGGCGAAGCGCTTCGAATAATTCACCCAGCCGCTCTCTCGCAATGCCGGCGATCAGTTGAGCCTCGTCCAAATCCTCGTTGGCAAGAGCGTCGGTCAGTCCTTCACCGTCAAGACCGTACATGGAGAGCAATTCCAACTTACGCTCTGTTGTCAACTCTTTGGAAGCCAGAATATCGGAATAAATGCCGGTGAATCTTTCGTCGAACATGAATTTGACGTTCACCGTTCCGTTATCTTCAACGGTATATGAAAGGATATCCACAAATTTGTTTGCATAAGCATTTACTGTGGAGCAATCGCCTACAAGCACGACCTTCACACCAAAAGTGAAGTTTACCTCATCTCCCTCTGTTTCGAAAATCAAAGAGAGCAACTCATCTCCGTCCTTGATCGTGGTGACAGCCTCCACAGACGGCAACGCCTGAAGAAGCGCCGTCTGAAACGCATTGTGATCAAGTTCGCAATCTTCGCCGTCGTAGATTGACTTTCCATTCAAAGTCATTTCATTGACTTCGCTGAAGAATACGTTCGCCGCAACCCCTCTTAAATAGGAAATCGATAAAGAGTTCCCGGCGTTCTTAATCACAACTGCCAGATCCACGTACTCCATCACGTCGCTAACCGAAATGAGATCCGTCAGTTCCAACTCTACAATCTTTTCGGCAAATACATCATATCCACCAGCCGCCTCAATCACAGCGTTATACCCACCGACAGCCTTAATCAATTCGTCCTGTTCAACCGCCGCCAGGAACTCTTCAAAATCAATGTAGCCATACATGAACGACGCAGGAACAGTACTAAAAACAGCATTAAGTTCAATCGCATTCTGCAATTTTGATGAATACGCCTCCGTCAGCAGAAGGTCAAGCACTTTTTCCAATGTCGCATCTGCACCCAACTTACCCTTGTCCTCTTCACTAAGTAACGCCATGAGATCTTCCAACGCAACAATATCGTCAAGATATCCACTCTCATAAAGATCCTCGATGAACTCGGCGTCCACATCTCCGGTTTCGAACAATTCGGCAAGCAACTCATCTGTAAGCACATCCTCAAGGACGTCAGGATTTTCACTCAAAAGCACATCTACAACACCGTCCGTAATCAAATCCTTATAAAGTTCTTCACTCTCAAGGACAGCATCCAACGCACCACTCTCCATCAGAGCATCAAACAAATCCTCGGTAAAAATGTTCTCAAGACCAATCAAACTGTCAACAAAGTCAAGATCGAAGTATTTATTGAGCACTTCTTCCTTATTGTCGAATAGTGCAAGAAGTTCCTCATATGTAAGAACGTCCTTCGCTGCTAAATCTGCCAGAAACGTCACCACAGCCGCTTTTGAACGGCCTTCAAGGAGATCATATATTTCTTTCGGGAGCAATTGCGCAAGCGCCGTTTTATCAAACTCATGGCGTGTGAGAATTTTTCCGATTTCCTCGGCATCTACCTCAAAAGTGAACACACCGTCTTCGTAAAACACATCGCAGTGATCATCGTCATAGACTGTTTTCCCATCCGCCGCAAAGGCGCCGACGGAAAACAGACTCAACGACATCAACACAGAGAGCGTCAGCGCAAACACCCTGAGAATCGTGTTGTTCTTCATGTCTTATACCATCCTTTTCGTAAGATAACGCGATAACACAGCGTCTTTGTTAGATTATATCACCAGATCACAAAATATGCAATAGTTTTTTCAAAATCTTTATCAACTTTTATTTTTCCTTTTTTTGTAGAAAACCACACAGACAACTGTTGTGCAGGCAACGATTACGAGAACTACCAGCGCCGGGAGCACCAGCCGCACAAAAAACCGATCGCTGTCGTAAGGAGAAACGTAGGTATCGTCGTAATCGCCCTTCTTTCCTTCCTTGAAAATCGGACGGTACACCGCATCTCCAGTGACTGTTCCGACTTCCGGTTCCCAATGGGAGAAGATGTAACTGATTTCTCCTTCCGTCGTTCCTTCAGGCGACAGCGGAATCTCGGGCATTTCACCGTACCGGTATACCGCGCGGCTGAGTTCCCTTCCTTCACCGTCCAAAAAGATCACCGTATATTCGATGGGTTCAAACACCGCATGTACCGTAACCGCCTCGCCAGGCATCTCAAAACGATCCCCGATCACATAGACCTTCTCGCCGTTTCTTTCGAAATAAAGTTCCTTCAGCCTGTATCCTTCTTCACAAGAAACGCTCAAAGCAACGGTTTCCCCTTCCACTGCGTTTCTCTGCGCGGAGCGGACATAACCGCCCCCCTCGCACACAAAGTCAATAGAACGGCGAATCTTCAGGATCAGAAGGTCGCTGCCTGAGAAATGCAGTTCCAGACCCTGTTCCGCTCTCTTGAAAGAAAATTTCTCCTCTCCTTCTTCAGTTTTCCTGTACAGTTCGACGCCATCGGTTTGAATCCCTTCCGCAACAAGAATCGCCGCAATTCCACCTTCCGGTAAAACGGTCTTTCCCTCGCTGTCGGAAAATTCCACAGAAAGTGTTCCAGAACTGTCTTTGCGCATCTCTACATACAGGGCGTCCTTCAATTTTGAGAGCGCATCCCCCGTGAACAGCAATCCTCCAATATCACCGTAAACAATGTACAATCCTTTGCCGCGCACCAGCGCCAACTCTGCCGCCTTTCCGGCGTAAACCCTGCCCTCTCTCGGACAGTCCACCGTCAGGAGCGTCTCGCTCTCGTGTACCTCGGCGCCTTCATTTCCCTCAAACGGGGCGATCTGTTCTCTTTTGTACACCGCGGTGTACAGGGCGTTCTCAGTCACCGTTTGAATTTCAGGCGTCCACCCGGTAAATTCATAGAAATATTCGCCCTCAATGATTGTCTGCTCGACTGTAGGCGGAACAGGAACCGTTCCCACCGTCAGACTGTATTCGGTGATTACTCCCCGCACGTCAAAGCGCACGGTGTAACTCCCCGCTTTTTTTACATACAGCGCGGTGTATTCCGCATTTTCTGTCACCAGTGAAAGGGCAGGCGACCAGCCTGAAAAACTGTACTCGAAACCGTCCACGGTATAAGACGCCGGTTTTTCACAAGACGGCATTTCCCCGTAACCAAAACTTTTTACAATTGTTTCATCATGAAGGTGAAAGGTCACTGTGTACATAATCGGCGTCTGGGTATAGGACGCGTAGAAACAGCAAGACTTTTCAATTGCGTCAAAAACCGCTGGCTTTCCGTTTTCATCCAGCCACCCGGCGAAAGCATAACTGTATTTCCGGTCAGACGGCCGAACCGGTTCTTTTCCGTTGTACTTCACCGTCTCGCCAATGCGGATCACCACGTCATAAAGTACCGTTTTATGATCGTAGTCATAGAATGTCACAATTACATGATTGGAAAAGGACGCCTTTCTTACCACCTTCGAAGAAACCGTCAGCGTATAGTCCTGTCCGATTTTGAATTCTTTCAGCGCCCCAGTCTTTACCTCGTCCCCCAGCGCGAGTTGCTCCGCAGTGAACTGCGGGGCCACCGGTCTCTCTCCCGCATACCTCTGGGGTTCTTTCGGCTCTGAGACGACCTCCGGTGCCACCGGTTCAGTTAAATCCTCCACCCAATCTCTCTGAGGCTGTTCCACCTTTTCAGGCGCCACAGGCATTTCGGGTTTTTCCGGAACGTCCAGCCCCTCCGGGTATGTCAATCCAACGGGAGAAGCATCATTGGTGTCTTTCACAATCTGGCATTCCTCAAGCAGATCGTACACCGAATTACCGCGTATCTGCCAATCGGGGGAAAAACTCGTTTCATCATCCAATCCGGTGCTGATTACATACAACTGCGAAATAAATTGATAGTACCGTTCCAGTTTTCCCTGTTTTTTGAGATAGGAACGCACCACGCCATTCTGGCAGAGAGAGTTCAGACTGCTGTAAAGCAGAATAAACTGACTCTTGATCTCCTCATAATTGGTCTTGTAGTAGACAAATTTCTGCTCTGCGGTTTTGAGCCCGGCATAAGGTGTAAGCACCGCAATCAGTCTTTCCGTAGCGCTGCCCGCGTTGGTAACGTCCTTTCGGTTCACCCCTCCGTACTCCACCAGTTTGTCCTGATTGTCCACCACTGTAGCAACCGTATCCCCTTTCAGGGTGTTGTACATCACATGCCCCACGGAATCCCTTATAAAAATGCTTTCCAGCGCTTCCATGCTGCGTAAACACGCGGAAAGCGCGGCAAAATTTCCGGTATACTCTTCCAACAAGTGCTCATATTCGGCATTTTTGATCTCATATTCATCCATTGCCCGCTCGTAGTTCTCAAGATCCGACAAATATTTCTGCCACAGCGCGTACTTTTGCCCATAAACTTCTTTCTTTTTAAGATACTCAGCATAGGCTTCCTGGCTCTTTTTATAGGCGTCAAATTGCCGTAGATACTCCGTGTAGCGCGCTCTCTCCTGCACGTATACTCGGTAGGCCTGCTCGTACTCCTCAATTTTGCCGTCGTATTCCCTGAGTTTGGCTTCATACGCCGCCTTTGCCTCTACAACCTCGCTTCCCTCGCGAAATCCGACGTTTAAAACACTAGTCAGCGTCTCTCCAGAAACCGTCAATTTCGCCTCGTAGTCCACAACAATATCGTAAACCACGTCTTCAATAAGCCCTTGGAAAATCGCCGTATGATCTTTTCCCGTCAGTTCTTTTTTCACACCGTCGACCGTCGCTGCAACGGGAATCCACTTTACCGACGTCCCATTGTTTGCCGTGTATGCATATTCTTTCGCCGCAACCGAAAATCCGTCCTCGATCTTCGAATATAAAACGCTCTCTGGAGGAATGTCATCGTTGTATTTCAGGGTAATCCCGCATTTCTCAAAATATGCTTTTTCAGCGTCAGTAAACGTTTTTCCAGTCGCCGTTTGCAGAAATTCGATCGCGTTCTCCTCAATCGTCAACCCGCTTCCCGCTTTCGAAAAATCCAACAACGTTCCGGCATCCGCCGCGATGTCCGTTGCCCCGACGTTCACCCCAGAAGAGGAAAACAGTATATTTCCAAAAAGAAACACCGCCGACAAGCAGCACGCCAACCATCTTTTTCCCTTTGCCATTGTTCTGTTTCCCCATCCTTCCACGCGTTCTTTCCATAATACGGGAGCAGCGGCGCCGGGCTGCCGATTGCTCTCAATTTCAGATCCCGTCTCCGCTGTAACACTGTAAAACGATTTCCCGCATTTTTTTCAGTTTTCCCTCCATATCCTTCGCCAGAGTAAGCTGCGCTCTTGTGCGCACAAGGTTGTGTTCAGGATACAGCGTCTTAAAATATTTATCACCAGTCAGGTAGTCGTCAAGAAACCTTGCGGCAAGTTCTACTGTAATACAGAACGCGCCCAACGCAAGAGTATCCACCTCTTTTTCCGTAAGACTTCCCCGTAATTCCGACAAAAAGCCATCGGTAAAGGCCTTAAACTGCTCCAAATCCATGGAGATCTGTGAAAGATCCTTCTCGTCCTCCGCCGCGGTATTTGCCGAAAAACGAATTGCGTCTCCAAAATCGTAAGCGACCAGTCCCGGCATCACCGTGTCAAGATCAATCACCGTCAGCGGACTGCTGCCGTCCACCTCAAAAAGGACATTGTTGATCTTCGTATCGTTATGCGTAACGCGCAGGGGAAGTTGTCCCTTTTCAAGCATGTCAATCAGCGTGCATGCCTTGTCACGCACACCGGCGATATATGTCAGTTCTTCTCTCACTGTATCCGCTCTGCCGTACTCATCTTCCTTTGCGTCTTTAAAAAGCGTCTCCAGTCTTTTTTTGGTGTTATGGAAATCCTTGATTGTCTCATGCAGAAGCGATGCGTCAAAATCTCGCAGATCCCGCTGAAACTCCCCGAAAGCGACGCCCGCGAGGTAGAGAATCTGCACGTCATTACACACATCGAAGGTCACCGAGTCGAAATAGTTCCGTACCCGCCAAAAAAACTCATTGCCCTCCTCGCTGTAATAGTTCTTCCCTTCAACGGTATGGTGGAAATGAAGTGCGTTTCTCCCGTCCCGTTTTTTATAAATATGACCGGTGATCCGGTCTATATTCTCCATTACTTCCGCCGGATTTTTAAAAACATAGGTATTGACCTTTTGGAAAAGGTAAGATTTATTCGTGCCATCATCCATCCGGTAAGTAACGCGGTATGTCTTGTTGATATTCCCACTAGGCATTCTCTCTGAACGAATCACTTTTCCCGGAAGTCTGAAATGTTCGCCTATCCTTTGAAAATCGTACTCGTGCCGCACATTCTTTTCGGCTTCACATCCGCGGCTTTTCACCCTTGTCATAATGAATATGTCCTTTCAAAATTATTGCGCCGTTTCAACGGTAACGTACCTCCGCGGGCCTTCTGGCAGTATTGTCATGTGCGATAACGAGCCCGTCGCCGATCCCGGTTTTGTGAAAAATCGCCGTGCGCCCATCCGTCCAAAAGAATCTGAAAACTCATCCCGCACACGCGCAACGCATCCTTACGCAAACGAATGCGCATACCCTTTCTCCATACAAAACCCGTTCGTTTTTTCGAAGTGCCGTTCCGTTCGAGTAAACTCTGCTTTTTCCACTGCACGGCTATGTGGCCATGCGGCCGTACCCACCCGTGCATCCATACTGTAACATACCTTTATCAATAATTCATACTTTTTTAGTTTAACACATTTTACAGATCATGTCAATAGAACTTTTTCATTTTTACCTTTTTAGTCTCACATCTATTGTAACTCTATTGTAACACTACAGTTTTTTCACTCTGAGCGAAAGTTTTCCAAGGAGGATTCACCTGACCAACCGCAGCGATAAAAAAGAAAAGGAATTCTCCGCCTCTTGAAAACGGTCGTCGCCTTCAAAAAGCACTGGTGTTCAATCAAATACCCGGGCGTCATTTTGTATAAACGGCGCCCGGAATCTCTTCAATGACGGTTGTCAATCGGGAATAATCAGTCCATAATTTCCATCGTTTTTTCTATACACCAGATTGAGCGCCCCGCTCTCGGCATTCCGAAAAAGGAAAAAGTCGTGCTCTAAAAGCAGCATCTGAAGTATCGCGTCCTCTGTCGTCATGGGTTTTACTGGGAAGGATTTGGTCCGTATATTGAATTTTGGTAATTCCTCCTCAGACGCATCCGCAGGTACCTCGTCAAATTGCGCTTTAAATGCTCCATCTTTCAGTTTTTTCTCAAGCCTTGTCTTGTTCTTGCGGATCTGCCGTAAAATCGCTTCCACAGCTTCATCCAGCGCGGAATTCATAGTGTTCGCGCGCTTTTCCGAACGATAAATGGTACCGCCGCAAAAAATCGTCAGTTCGACACTCTCGCTGTCCTTTTTTACGTCCGCCTTGATCTGTGCCGAGGCGTCCTCAAAAAAGCGGTCGAATTTTTTCAGTTTCTTTTCAGCACTCTTCATAAAGTCGGAAGAAAATTCAAGACCTTTTCCTGCATACGTAATTTTCACTGCCATCCCACCTTACAAGTATATTCGTCCGGAAGTCAAACGGTTCGTCTGCTCCCTTCCGTGTATATATTATAACACATAAAAACAGTTTTGTAAATCAGTAATAACTTACAAGTTTCCCTGTAAGAATTTGCAGATTTTCCGCTCGAAAACCGTCATTTTGCCGAAAATTCAAAAATGTCGGAAAGTCCTTTCTGTTTTCAATATATCTTCACAATAAGTTCACATATATGTGTTACAATTCTGTTGGATATGGGTATTTTTCGAAATTGACCGTTATCCGGTATGCCGGATCAGAAAGGAGTTTAAAATGCAGAAGTATTTTTCCCTGGCTCTCGCTATTGCCCTCTGCCTTGGTTGCGCTCTGTCCTTTTCAGCGTGCACCAATAAATCCGACCCATCGCGCACAGATATGAACAATCCCTCCGACCCATCGGAAAGTCTCCCCGCAACACAAAACGGTACAATCACCCTGCATAACGACGGAGCGGACGTCGGTTCCACTGGCGTAACGTACGAAAACAATACGCTAACCATTGCAAAAGCGGGAAGTTACACTCTTACCGGAAGTTCTTCCTCCTGTCAGGTTGTGGTGAATGTTACCAAAACGGAACAGGTAGAACTGATTCTTGACAACGTCAGCATCGTCAATCCTACCGGTCCCGCCATCTACTGCGACAGCGCCGACAAACTCTTTGTCACTGTCAAGGAGGGAACCGACAACACACTGAAAGACGGAACCGGCTACCAAAACGGTGAAGACGGTCCAAACGCTGCTCTCTACAGCGACGATGACCTAACCATTCGCGGGACTGGCACTCTGCGCGTCACAGGACTGTACAAAAACGGTGTCTCCAGTAAAAATGACATCAAAATCAAAGACGTCCATCTGATTGTAGATGCTTATAACACCGGCATCCGGGGCAAGTGCAGTGTAACCGTTGAAAGTGGAACCGTTGAAATCACCGCTGGAAACGACGGCATCAAATCTACCGAAATGGAAACCGAGGGCAAGGGGTATGTAACCGTCAGCGGAGGCACTCTGACAATCACCGCTGGGGACGACGCGCTTCAAGCGGAGACTGTGTTGACCGTTTCGGGCGGAAGCATCAAAGCGACCGCCGGCGGAAAAGTAACCAACGCGCCCACCGAAAACATCACGCCCGGGGTTATTTCCTGAAAATCTCTCTATAACAGTACATTTATAACAATACTTTTATGGAACCGCTCCTATGGGCGGTTCCGTTGCATTTTCTAAAGGTTGCGGACACCATATTCCGGTGCAGAGAAAATATGGTGTCAGTTTTGAATATGATTCTGCAAATTTTACGTTTCACGGGTAATTGGATTCACCGCCGCTGCACGAAAAGAGCCGTTTTTCAGAACAGCGCTGTATTCTGCGCTCGCCCGATGGCAAAAGAGAAAAAAATAGAGTTTGCAAGAATATACCCCTCTAAATCAAGTTCTTTTCAAAATTAGAAAAAGAGAAAACAAACAGTGCGTATAAATTTAATTTTTTTCGTTTTTTTCAAAAAAAGCCTTGACAAGCGCGTCGCAATGTGTTAGAATGCACCGGTAAAAACAAATTAGGAATTCACGGAGGACTTCAGAAAGATGTCTACCTACATGGCAAAGGCAGAGACCATTGAGCGCAAATGGTATGTCATAGACGCAGCGGGTAAGCCCGTGGGAAAAACCGCTGTGGCCGCCGCAAACATTTTAAGGGGTAAACACAGACCCGAATTCACACCTCACGCCGACTGCGGTGAGTTTGTGATCATCATTAATGCCGAAAAAGCGATCTTTACAGGTAAAAAACTCACCCAAAAGATATACTACCGCCACTCCGGTTATATCGGCGGCTTGAAGAGTGTGTCCGCCAAACAACTGATGACTGAAAAGCCTGAAAAGGTTCTGGAGATGGCTGTGAAGGGCATGCTTCCCAAAAACACCATCGGCGCAAAGAGTTTCACCCGTTTGAGAGTTTACGCGGGTGCGGAGCACGGACAGCAGGCCCAAAAGCCCATCGCATACGAAGGCTGAAAGGAGTAAAAAACAATGACATATACAAGTTCAAAACCCTACTTCTATGGAACCGGCAGAAGAAAAAGTTCTATCGCACGGGTTCGTCTGATCCCCGGAACCGGCAAGATCACGATCAACAAACGGGACATTGACGATTATTTCGGACTGGGTACACTCAAATTGATTGTCAATCAGCCCTTCGGCGTAACCGGCACCGCAGGAAAATTCGATGTCATCTGCCTTGTCAGCGGAGGCGGAATTTCCGGTCAGGCAGGTGCCATCCGTCACGGCATCGCAAGGGCTCTGGACAAGAGTGACGAAACGCTTCACGCCGTGCTCAAAAAAGCGGGATTTCTCACCCGTGATCCTCGAATGAAGGAAAGAAAGAAATACGGCCTCAAAGCCGCCCGTCGCGCACCTCAGTTCAGCAAGAGATAATCAGATTAATTTTCACCCCCCGATAAATCCCGTATTTATCGGGGGTTTAATAGTATGCACATACACATGTGCATAACAAATTATCTTATAAAATTATCGTTTCAAAAAATATGATTTGTCACAGTCTATTTTTTAAAAAATTCTTCATATAAGATTTTTCGTTGGAAACGCCAGATATGGGCGTATTTTTAAAAAGGAGCATACCACGTGCTGACGGTATGCTTTCAAAGCAACCAGTTCGTCACAGGCACCGCGTTCCACAGTTCGATGCCCCTGTTGCTAAGGCCGGCCGCCACGCTTTGTCTCACCCGGCAGGATATCCCCGTTGTCGTAAAACAACCGCTCCACCATGTCATCTTCACATATGCAAGGCCACATACAGCACGCTTTCTCTTTCTGCTCCGCGGCGTCTGATAAGGCAGACTCTTTCTGCCACATTCATCAGATAGATGTGAAACTTTTGGAGCATGAGAAAAAAATTCCGCCGAGCATCGCCGATCCGATATTCCGAATCGGCAACGCGCTTCTTCAATCTCTAGTCTCTGCATATCCGAAGATCCGGGGTACTGTCAATAGTTTTTCGCAAATTCGACTCTGAGAAAATAAAGTTGTGTGCCGGATCCGCCCGGCGGTGGAGCG
>CANQNM010000069.1 GCA_947625265.1 uncultured Clostridia bacterium | reverse complement strand
CGCAGGGCGATTGAATGTCCTATCTGCTCAATTATTTTTTCACCTTTTTTGGTCTCATATCATTGACAAAACTACAACTTGACGTTTGAAGAGAATTTTTACAAAGCAGGATGTATTTTATATACTCGCGTTGCATTTTGTTTGCGAAATTGTACAATTCGTTGTGATCCTTTGATTTTCAGTGAAAAGATGTTTGGGCAAACCAATAACAATTTTTTTTAAACTATTGCATTTTGCATCGGATTTTTGTATAATGCTAGAAAACGGATGACGGTGGAAAGGATACCTGCCGATACTGCGAAAACCTTAAATTTGCGCGTGTTTTCAGGTATAATTATGCGGAACAATCAATGAAACTTGGAATTGTAGGACTGCCCAATGTGGGCAAAAGCACTCTTTTCAACGCACTGACAAAGGCGGGCGCAGAATCCGCCAACTACCCCTTTTGTACAATTGAACCGAACGTGGGAATTGTGCGTGTTCCCGACAGGCGCCTGGACAAATTGGCCGAAATGTACAATCCTGAAAAGTATACTCCTGCCATTATTGAGTTTGTAGATATTGCAGGGCTTGTGAAAGGCGCGTCGAAGGGAGAGGGATTGGGCAATAAATTTCTTTCTCATATAAGGGAAGTAGACGCCATCGTGCATGTTGTCCGGTGTTTTGAGGACGAAAATATTATTCATGTGGACGGATCGGTGGATCCCGTACGTGACGTGGAAACGATCAATTTGGAATTGATTTTTTCGGATCTTGAATTGATTGAACGGCGTCATGACAGAATCAAAAAACTGATGAAGGGAGACAGGGGTCTGGCAGCAGAAGTTGAATTTCTGGAAAGACTGTACGGTGAACTTGAGAGCGGAAAATCTGCAAGAGCGGTAACCGTAAGCAAGGAAGAGGAGGAGTTCATGAAGGAACTTCCGCTGCTGTCCGGAAAACCTGTTATCTATGTGGCAAATATCGCCGAAAGCGATATGGTGAACCTTGCAAAAAGCGGAAACGGCAACCGAATGTATCAGAAACTTGAGGAATTTTCCCGTTTGGAGCATGCAGAGGTTCTTCCGGTGTGCGCTTCGCTCGAAGCCGATCTTTCGGAACTGGAAGAGGAGGAGGCACAGATGTACCTGAAGGATTTGGGTGTTGAAGAAACAGGGTTGGATCGCCTGATTTCCAGCAGTTACAAATTATTGGGGTATATCAGTTTTCTCACCGCAGGACCCAAGGAAGTGCGTGCATGGACGATTACACGCGGTATGACCGCACCTCAGGCTGCTGGGAAGATTCATTCGGACTTTGAAAGGGGCTTTATCCGGGCGGAGATTGTCGCCTACGACGATCTCATCAAATGTGGAAGTATGGCTGTTGCCAAGGACAGAGGACTTGTGCGGTCAGAAGGGAAGGACTATATCATGAAAGACGGGGACGTGGTGCTGTTCAGATTCAACGTATAACTGTGTTTTCAATGCATATGTGCTTACAAATGTTTGACACAGATTATACATTCACGTGCATGTGATAAGTTCACTTTTACTGAAGGTAAAGTGAAATGGTTTTATGGGAGAATAGCCATTCAAATACTGTACAGAGACGGTTAAAATAAAGAGATATCCGTGTGCTAAACCGACTATACGGTTTGGCACACGGATATTCTGTTCATAAGATCCGACAGTCAGATTGCCGGAAATGTGCCGAAGAAAATCGGAGTAAGCGCGGCAAAACGAATATCCGTTCGATTCTGAATTTGAGTGCCGCTCTTTTATGCCTTTCCGTTGCATCCAAGAACGTCTACCAATTTGTGGCGCACCAGTTCCTTAATGTTGGCCCTCGCCGGTTTCAGATATTCTCTGGGGTCAAATTTGTCTGGATGTTCGCAGAAGAATTTGCGGATGGTACCTGTCATGGCAAGACGCAGGTCAGAGTCGATGTTGATCTTGCACACCGCAGAACGGGCAGCTTCACGAAGTTGGTCTTCAGGAACGCCGATAGCGCCGGGCATCGCTCCACCGAACTCATTGATCATTGCAACATAATTCTGGGGAACTGAGGAAGAGCCGTGGAGAACGATGGGAAATCCGGGAAGACGTTTTTCGCATTCATGCAGAACGTCAAAACGGAGTTGCGGTTTGGTTCCGGGTTTGAATTTATATGCACCGTGGGATGTGCCGATGGCGATGGCCAGAGAGTCACAACCGGTTTTGGATACGAACTCCTCTACTTCCTCCGGTCTGGTATAAGAAGCAAGTCCAGCTTCTACCTTTACTTCATCTTCAATGCCGGCAAGAGTCCCCAGTTCTGCTTCAACAACTACGCCGTGCGCGTGAGCATACTCTACAACTTTACGTGTGATTTCAATGTTCTCAGCAAAAGGTTTGCTGGAAGCGTCGATCATCACGGAGGTAAATCCACCGTCGATGCAGGATTTGCATGTTTCAAAATCCGGACCGTGATCTAGGTGGAGAACAATGGGAATTTCCGGGCATTCGATCACCGCGGCTTCCACAAGTTTTACAAGATAGGTGTGATTTGCATATGCGCGCGCGCCCTTTGAAACCTGTAAAATAACAGGAGCTTTTTCTTCTTTACACGCTTCGGTGATTGCCTGAACAATTTCCATGTTGTTGACATTGAATGCACCGATGGCATACCCGCCTTCATAAGCCTTCTTAAACATTTCTTTACTTGTAACCAGTGGCATAAATTTTATCTCCTTCTCTGTAACTTTCATTTTACTCCTGTCATTCTATCAATAAATTTTAAAATTGTCAAGTCCCGCTGAAAGTTTTATGCGATTTGCCGAAGTTAAAATGAAAATTGTTTCGCTTTTATTGAAAAGGGAATTGATTTTTTTTTGGAATTGTGGTAAAATGCCAACAGTTGTGAAAAAGGAAAGGAAGAATAAAATGTCAGAACTTAAAGGCGCGTGTATCATCGGGCAGTCGGGAGGACCAACTTCCGTTATAAACGCATCAGCTTACGGCTGTATCAAAACGGCTCTTGAGAATGATGCAATCACCGCCGTGTACGGAGCGTGCAACGGCATTAAAGGCGTGCTTGATGACAATCTTATCGACATGTCTAAGGAAGACCCGGAAGAACTCTCTTATATGAAGTATACTCCCTCTTCCGCACTTGGTTCCTGCCGCTACAAATTGAAGGATGCCTCTGTGGACGATACGGACTATAAAAGAATTCTTGAAATTTTCAAGAAATATAACGTTCGCTACTTCTTTTACAACGGCGGAAACGATTCCATGGATACCTGCAACAAGATTTCGAAATTTATGTTGAAGAACGGATATGAATGTCGGGTAATGGGTATTCCGAAGACCATTGACAACGATCTAGCAGGGACCGATCATTGCCCGGGGTATGCGTCCGCGGCAAAGTATATTGCCACCTCGATGATGGAAATCTACCATGACGCAAGAGTGTATGACACGGGGATGATTACCGTGGTGGAGATTATGGGAAGAAACGCTGGATGGCTTACAGCCGCAGCGGCTCTCGCCGGCGTGAAAGGCGCAGGACCGGATCTTATTTATTGTCCTGAGAACGATTTTGATATGCAGTCTTTCATTGGCAAGGTCAAAGAGATTTATGCGAAAAACGGTAAGTGTATTGTGGCGGTTTCTGAGGGAATTCACGATTCCGAGGGGAAGTATATTTCTGAATACGGAAACGATCTTTCCAATGCAAAGGACGGGTTTGGTCATGCACAGTTGGGCGGACTTGCCTCTTATCTTGCGGGAGTTTTGAAAAACGAAACGGGAGCAAAAGTGCGGGGAATCGAACTTTCTTTGTTGCAGCGCTGTGCTGCGCACTGCGCTTCCCAAACCGATATTGAGGAGTCGTTCAACGCAGGAAAAACCGCTGTGGAAAAAGCGACTGCCGGCGTGACCGACAAGATGGTTGGATTTGTGCGCAGTTATGACGCACAGGGTAGTTACGTCTGCAACTATGAACTTTTTGACTTGACGGTCGTGGCAAACACTGAGAAAAAAATTCCCACGGATTGGTTCAACGAAACAAAGGACGGGTTAGGCGAAAAATTTGTAGAATATGCTTTGCCGCTTATTCAGGGTGAGACGGAACTTCCCAAGGAGGACGGACTGCCCAGGTTTGTACACCTGAAAAAAGTCAGGGCAACCGTGTAAGGTCTGAATTTTTCCGGCACGCCTCCTATGACAAAACCGTGAAAACAACCAACTGCCGGGCGCCCTCCCACCGAGAGGAAGGCGCCCTTGCTTTTATCATTTTCCAATACGGAATATGACCCTGCCGCATGTTCTGACGGCAGTTCTTTAACGGCGAACGGTACCCGATTGCATCACCCGATATCTGACATCGAGAATTTCTTTGTCGGATTCTGCGTGCCTGCGTATTTTCATGTATTCCAACAAATTTCATGAAATCTGTGATGTTTTTCCTACAGCCGCCTACAGAATAATTCTCTGTTGGAACGCATAAGGATATGCAGGAGGAAGAGATGTCCGAAAAAGGAAGAGTATTCTGAGGCGGACAGGATTTGCACCGGGTTGTCCTTGCTTTTTTAAGGCGCCAATTTTGGGCCGCGGATCCATGGTTTTTATGATTGGAAAAAAGTTCAGTCGTTGGGCAAGAAAACGAACGCTGTTTTTCGGAATGCTGTTGGGTGTGCTGGCAGGGATGGGAGCGGCTCATCTGGTGGAGCAACCGCCGTCTGTTTCCTCTTTGGCCGGCGGATATATGCATGCGTTTCCTGGAGATTTTTCGGCGCATGATTTGTCCAAGGCACTTTTGTATCAATTCGCTCCTCTGTTTGTGATGTATTTGGGGG
Source organism: uncultured Clostridia bacterium (assembly GCA_947625265.1). GTDB lineage: Bacteria > Bacillota > Clostridia > Oscillospirales > CAG-272 > UBA11512. The sequence goes on along the minus strand of CANQNM010000069.1, from coordinate 6,465 downwards.
CCTACGGAAAACTCTCCGAACCCATTTGTTTGGTTGTTCTTTTCATGAGGGGTTTTGCAAGCGGAGCCGGTTGTCTTTTATTTTACAGAGGCTGTGAAAAAACGGGTGTCTTCTCTTTGCTCTTTTTTCTCCTTTGTGTTATGGAACTTTTGATGCTGGCTTTCTACCACTCCTGCGGAAAACTTTCGCTTTTCTTTTCAAAAGCTATTGAAAAGGGTATGAAAAAAAACGCGGTAAAGGTATATACTCTGGATATTTTATTTTTTGTGGGGATGATTTTGGCTTTTTATCTGTTGCGCGGCTGTGTTGTGAATTTGCTCAACAGTTAACGGTTTCCCAAAAAAGAAAGGAATGTTTGAATGGAACAAAAGAAAAAAAAGTTTAACCTGTACAATTTGCTGAATCCTGAAACCGACAGAAAGGATGCAGCGGAGGACAAAGACGCGGAAAATATGGGACTGCTCTGGTTTTTTAAATTGCTCGGACGGCGTTTTTCAACCATTCTTTCAGCAAACATTCTTTTTGTTCTTGGAAATTTTCCCGTATTTTTTATTCTGATTATTTTTTCTGGAATGATCAATGATCAGTCCATTGTTCCCCAATCGCTCTCCTACTCCAACCTCTACGGTGTGCTTTCCTCTGCCGATCCGTCTCCTCTTTCGGCAGTGCTTTACGGATTGACCGGTTCTCCCGTCACCGAAAACGAATATAACATCCCGCTATTGGCTGTTTTTATAGTACTTTCCTGCCTTTTGTTTCTGACTTTTGGGCCGGTGAATTGCGGTTGTGCGCATATTTTACGCAGTGTAATCAGAAGGGAACCGGTCTTCCTTTTTGCGGACTTTTTCGGCACGATCAAAAAGAATTGGAAACAGGGTCTTTTGCTCGGAATTTTTGATCTCCTGTTTTTAGGCATTGTGGCGTATGATATTTTTGTATTTTACCTCAATTATGCGATAAGTTTCTTTTACACCGTTGCTTTCTTTTTCTCACTGGGTGTGTTGCTTATTTACCTTTTTGCAAGAATGTATCTTTACATGCTATGCATTACTTTTGATTTAAAAACATTCAAACTAATTAAAAACGCCGTTATTTTTGCCTTTTTGGGTTTCAAAAGGAACATTATGGCGTTTTTTGGACAAGCAATTTTAATCATTGTGACGGTGACATTCATGACCACAGGAATGTTGATGGCACTGGGGGTACTCTTGCCTTTTGTAATCTTATGCGGACTTTCTCTGTATATTGGGTACTATGCTTCGTATAAGGTCATCCACAAGTATATGATTGCCCCATACTATGATGCAAACGGGAATCCGTTGCCGGAACAATAGTAGTTTTATCTTTTTGCGACGCATTCATCTTTTTTGGATTTTAACGTTCGAAGCGCGCGCATGCAATTGAATGCCGAAACGCCGAAACATCTGATATTTCATGATGTTTCGGCGTTAACGTATGTGGAATTGTTTTTGGGAGATCCCCGGAATTTTTAACTGTTCCATGTGGATCTTTCGGTTTGAATGCAGGATCTTTGTGGGGCAACTGCGAACCTATGGCGCGCTCCAAACTGGAGTGCCCAGCGTTTCTGTCGCCATATTTCGGGAACGATTCTTCGAAGCGAAGAATTTTGCATGCTTGGCGGGACGGTTGCACTAAAACCCAGTAATGCTAAGTCTTCGCGCCGTCAGAATACGGCGATTTGAGACGACGTTCTTTTTACGTCCGGCCCGACGCGGAATCCCCGGAAACATTTCTGCTGCTGTGGCACGTAAAGTAGATAATCTGTGTTCGAAAGGAAAGTCTTCTCAGCACCTCCATGGTTTTTTTCTCGTTTTCATCGTCGAGATACACGAAGGGATCGTCGAGAATGAGAAAGGGCATGTTCTCAGGATAGGCTGCTTCCAAAATGGCGAGGCGCAGAAAGATATCTGACAGAGCGCAAAAACCGCTGCTGAAATTTTCATTTTTTCGGATTTCTCCCTCGCGTTCAAAGCAGGGTGAAAGATCTTCTGGCAAAATGTACAGGCCTTTGCAAAGATCGACGTTTACCTGTGCCGCATACTCTACGTATTTGTTTTTGATGGGATCGGTGTAGCGTGCAACCAACCGAGCCTCTGCCTTTTCAAGGTATTCACCAGTAAGTCGAAGAACGGAAAGTTTCCTTATCACATCTCCCCGAGTTTCCTTCAACGAGGCGAGTCGAATCTCACATTCTTCCAAGTGCTCTGCAACGCTGTTTTCATATTCAAGGCGTTTGGTTTGTGAAGCGATGGCGTCCACCAACTCTTTTTGACGTTTGGTCAGCGCCTCCCTGTTGTTTTGCGCTAAAAAAGCATTGGAAAACGCGTGATTCACTGGATTTTTCAGGCGGTACTCCTCCTTCTCCTTTTTTCGCTTTTCAACCTCGTTTTTCAGCAGTTGTTCCTCCCCAATCAGCCTTTCTTCCTTCTCCAGCGACAAACCCGCGCCACTTGCATCAAAGGTGTATCCGTAAGGAGAGAGGAGTTCTCTCATCGCCCGAAGATAATCCTCCAATTCGTCTTTTGCCACTCGTTTTTTTGAGTTTTCTCTTTGTAAAATAGCTTCAAACTGTGTGTAGCGGAGATATTCGGTGCGCAGACTCTTCAAATACCCGTCGCAATCATAGATGGAAAAATTCTCTGTCAGATCAAAATACTTCTCAAAAAACTGCCGCAGCGTTAGAAGGCCTTCCCGTGCACGTTTTCGGGCAGCTTCTTCTCTTTGCCTGTTTGCATCGATGCCCGCCCGCATTTTTAAATAACTCTTCCGGTCTTCAGAAAGTTTTTTAACAGACGCCGGGATATTCTCGGCATCATACCGATAGAGGGCCAACTTTTCTTCTATGCTTTTTTTTAAGTTCAGGAATTCCCGTTCTTTTTCTTCGTTTTTCGCTCCCAGGTGATGGCTGCCTGATCTGTCTTTGAAAAAATACAGAACGAAAGAAACGGTAAGAAGTACAGCGCCCGCCGCAAGTGCCGAAACGCCTAGGGGAAGTTCTGCGGGCGTAAGCGCCGCACCGCAGAGAAGAGACAGGAAACCGAAAGCAAAGACTACCCACGTAAGCACGGAAGGGCTCTGTATTCCTCTTTTTCCCGATGCCATACTGCCTGTCCGTTCTTTGTGAGATTTTTCGAAGTTTACGTAATCGGCGCAGAGAAACTCCAACTGCTCTACCTCTTGCTCGGTGGGAACGCTGCCGTGAAAACGATCCTCTAGGTCGGAATATTCGTCGCCGCACTCAAAATTTGCGCACTCCGCCACGGTTTTTTGGCTGTCTGTCACTGCGCCGATTGTTCGTCCGGCATTGTCGATATCTTCCAAACTCAGCGGTTGTTCTTTGAACAGTTCGTCCAGATGCGCAAAATTCTCGGCGTCTTCCTGATTGATGGCTTTTTCAGACAGCACATCACTTGCTTTGCGCAGGGAGTTCAACAATTGTTTACAGGTTTCAACAGTTTGGGCGTTCGCCCTCTTTGTTCCGTTTTCAAGGTAGAAATTCTTTAAATCCTCCTCTGCATTGTCCAGTTTTGTCTCATAGTTTTTCAGATTTTCGCGGATAAGCAGGTCCTTCTCATAGTCGTGAAACATCTGAAGTTTTTCCTCGGTTTCCTTCAGTTCCTTCTTCATACCCTGCAGATTTTTTTCAAGTTCTTCCGCGGTCTGGACTGCAATTTCGCAATGATTTCTTTCCCTGTCAAGTGCCTCGATTTCTTTTTCAATGTCGTAAATTTTTCCCTTGTCGCCCTTGTCTGCTTTGAGAGTTTTTCTTGCCCTTTCAATGTGAAGCATCGCTTGCTGGTAAGCATCGGATTCTTCGGTACCGTTGATGTTTTTATTGAGTTTTGGCAAAAGATCGTTGGGTGTGCCGAGATCGAGTTTCGAAAGAAAGACCGTACGGTAAAACGCTTCTTTGGACATGCCTAGCAGCGTTTCGCCGGGACTGATTCCCAGATCTTCCGGACGCATTCCTGCCGAAAGATTATAAACGGTCAGAGAGTCTCCGCTTTGAGAGGTTTTGTCAAAAGTTCTTTCAATGCGGTATACTGTTTTGTCTTTTTCAACCTCTATGCTTCCGCCGTATCTTCCCCCCTGCCAAGGCAGATAGCGCGCACGGTCTTTTAAGGTTTTGTCGGCTTTCCGCGTTGTGTCCATTCCGTAGAACATGGCGGAAATAAAGGCGGCAAGCGTCGTTTTTCCACTGCCGTTATCCCTGAAGATGCACTCAAAGGAAGCGTCAAAGTCCTTGCTGTAGGAGCGGAGCACACCAAAATTCTCAACATAAACGCGAAGAATCTTCAAAATTCATCTACCTCCTCACCTTGCATAGCGAGAAATCCGCAGCGAATGATCTGATCCTTTTCCTCTTCCGAAAGATTTTCAACCGCTTGTACGATTCGCGTGAATTCTCCCTTCAGTGAAAGTTGATCCAGATAATCTTCGGGCCTGATCTTAGGTTTTACGGCGTTTTTGATTTCGGCGTGAAAGAAGCGTTTTGAAAGCGTTTTTTCAAGCGCGTCGATATGTATTTGCGCGTTTGTGTCAACTTCTCCTGTAAGTTTCATTCTTACAAGATTTTCAGATCGGATGTTGCTCACACATTGAACGACCCGCTCTTCAATTTCGTAAAAACCCTCCAGCCCTCCAATGTCGCATTCCACATCGAGAACGGTTCGGAGACAAAAGGGAACGAAGACGCTGGTAAGTCCCGTGCCTGTTTGTTCTAAAAGTACGTATCCCTTTTCACCGCATTCATCATAGCCGCGCCCTTCAAGGCATCCGCTATAACACCACACTCCCCGACTGTCCAGCGTTTTTTTTCTGAAGGAATGAATGTGTCCCAGGGCCAGATAGTCAATGCCCATATCTGCAAGCAAAGGTAAAACGATAGTTCCGGGCGTCGGTTTTGACGTATACTCACTGATCTGTCCGTGGAGCATCACGATGTTGATCCGGCTTGTGTCCGGTCTGAAACTGGAGTAAATCAGCGAGTAGTTGGATTCGTCCGTCTCCACTCCCCATATATCCACATCCTCAAGGGAGTATCTGGTCCATTCATTTCCGAAACAATAGAGATTTTCCGGAAGATTTTCCTCTTTCACCAAACTTTCATCATGATTGCCCGCCAGACAAAAAAATTTTACCGTTGGGTGATTGGATATGATTTCAATGAAACGTTTCTTCGCAGATAGGCGCGGCCTTCCCTCATCAAAAATGTCTCCGCAAATCAGCACAGCCTGAACCTCCGACCTAACAGCTTCGTCCGCAAGCCGTCTGAAGGATTCAAACAGTTCATTCCTGCGCTGTTTGGCCTGCTCGGGCGTCAAACGGCTTTCAAGTTTGGAAGCAAGATGGAGATCTGCGCAGTGTATAAGTCTCATCTCTTTTGAACCTTTCTTTTTTTGCGATATTTTTCACAGATGATATGGTTGATATGGTAAATGGGTAAGCACAAAAATGATCGGTAAACGGGGACGGGCAATTTAAAAAGGCGTGAAAACCGTGTTCGCTCTGCTGTTTTACAATTTTTACAACTTTTTGTTTCGTCGGTCTATTCTTTGTTGAGAACGGTTTCTTTTTTCGCAATGGCGACATTTTTCGCACCTCATGTCACAGGAGCATCTGCCGCCGTGCTTGACGCGGTAAACGACAGCCGCTATGAAAAGCAGCAGCACGAGAATAAGCAAAATCCAACTTGCGGGATTCATTGTGAACCGAGTCCTTTCCTTTTGGTTTGTTTCTATATTTTTGCCGTTTTTGCCGTTTCTATTTCATATTCTGTCGCATTCCCGTTGGCATTGCTTTCGGTAAAATTTGTTTGCGAGTGGAAAATGCGCCGAAAAAAGGAGCAAGAACTCCAAAATCGGGGTAAAGACCGGGATATAGAGCATGTAGCAACCAATTAAAATTTGAGGTGCGCATAAATCTGTGCAAAGCCTTGATGGCGCGTCTGTTTGTCTCTTTTCGCAAGGTCGTACACTCTCCTGGCAGTACGGCAAGTACAGTTGTCATCGGCTCGTACTGTTTGATGAAAAATCTGACGGCGCATCTGCACCATCAGATTTGTGCGATGGGGTCTTTAGACTTAAGAGAGTCCAAAGAGCAGGAAAACACAGTGCAGAAGAAACGCCGCAACCCAGGCAACCACGCACTGCAGAATCACTACGCATATCGCCCATTTTCCACCCAATTCCCGCCGCACGGCGGCAATGGCGGCGACGCAGGGGGTGTACAGGAGGATGAATACAAGAATAACAAGAACCGTCGCCCCGGTATAAGCGCCCAGAACACCCGTTACTCCTCCTAAAACTTCAAGCGTGGATACCACGCTTTCTTTTGCAGTAAATCCTGTAATCAGAGCTGTGGAAATTTTCCAGTCTTTGAATCCCAGAGGGATGAAAATATAGGCAGCCGCCCCTCCGATGAGCGCCAAAAGGCTTTTTGACG